>JACQYL010000002.1 GCA_016208165.1 Deltaproteobacteria bacterium | reverse complement strand
CACTCCCATGGCCGCGGCAATGCCTATGGCGGGCGCTCCACGAATCACCATGCGGCTTATGGCATTGGACACATCTCTGTAGGTGCGACATACCAGATACTTTTCGGCCCAAGGGAGCTTACGTTGGTCCAGCATGTATACGTGGTCGTTTTCGAAGTAGATGGTCTTTAACATATCAGTACCTGAAAGAATGAACTGCGAAGACCGACATGCCTAGTCGAGCAGTTTACGCAGGGTTTCGTTTACGACCTGGGGGTTCGCCTTGCCCAGGGACTTCTTCATGACGCAGCCTACAAAAAATCCGAACAGCTTCTTCTTACCCCCTTTGTAGGCCTGAAGCTCCGCCGGGTTCTCCTCGAGAACAGTCCGGATCAGGGACTCGATAGCACTGGTGTCGCTGACCTGCAGGAGGCCCTTTTCCTCCACGATCACACCGGCCGGTTTCCCGCTTGCGAACATTTCCTCGAAAACGGTCTTGGCAATGGTCCCGCTTATGGTCCCGGCTTGGATCATCTTCAGCACATCCGCCAATGCGGTGGAGGATATGGGGGAATTCTCGATTTCCACGCCGGTTTTGTTCAGATGAAACATCAGCTCTCCCATGACCCAGTTGGCCACCAATTTGGGGTCCGGAACAAGCCGGACTACCTCTTCGAAGTAATCGGCGGCGGGCCTCCGGGCGGTCAGAACCGATGCATCGTAGTCCGAGAGAGCGTATTCTCTCTGAAATCGAGCTTTCCTGTCGTCGGGGAGTTCGGGCAGTCTTTGACGGATCTCCTCGATCCAGGCCTCGTCGACCACAACGGGAACCAGATCCGGATCCGGAAAGTAGCGATAATCGTGCGACTCCTCTTTGCCTCGCATAGAGTGCGTGCGGTTGTGCGCCGTGTCCCAGAGCCTGGTTTCCTGAACGACCCGGCCACCGGCTTCAATCAAGGAACGCTGACGGCGAATCTCGAAGTCGAGGGCCTGCTGAACGTGCTTGAACGAGTTCATGTTCTTCAACTCTGTTCTTGTACCGAGTTCGGCTTGACCGTAAGGACGAATTGAAACGTTGGCGTCGCATCGAAAGCTGCCTTCTTCCATGTTTCCATCGCAGATGTTCGCATACTGGAGTATCTGACGCAGCTTCTTCAAATACTGAACAGCTTCTTCGCTGGATCGCATATCCGGTTCGCTTACGATCTCGATCAAGGGGACGCCGCAGCGGTTGAAATCCACGTAGCTAACAGGATTGAAATCGTCGTGAATGAGTTTGCCGGCGTCTTCCTCCATGTGAATTCGTGTAATCCCGACCCGTTTGGTTGCTCCGTTGACTTCGATTTCCACGTTCCCATGTTGAGCCAAGGGTTCTTCGAATTGGGAAATCTGATACCCTTTGGGGAGATCCGGGTAGAAATAGTTCTTACGGGCAAGACGGGAATAAGGAGCGATACGGCATCCAGTGGCAAGAGCCATGATCATTGCGAACTCAACGACCTTCTTATTCAACACGGGCAAGGCGCCCGGCATTCCTTGACACACAGGGCAGGTATGCCTGTTTGGCGACGCGCCGAATTCCGTGGAGCATCCGCAAAAGGTCTTACTTTTGGTCAAGAGTTGCGCATGGACTTCAAGTCCGATAACCGCTTCGTATTCCATATGGGGTCGTCCCTCCGTGGCCTTTCGTATTGTCCGTTGTATAGGATTCCTTACCGATGGTGTCAAGTTGGAATCGCCCGAGGCGCCGGAATAGCCCCACGGGCAAAGAGAAACACGTTCGTTTTGCCGAGAACGACCCGTCAGAGCCGACGCGGGCGGGAGAGTGCGCTCGCTTCGAGGCAGGCAAGAGGAAAACGGAGATCCAACAGACGCTTCTATATGCGCCGAGCCGATAAGAGGATGGTCCGAAAACCCGTCTTTACATCAATTGACGCCATTTCTCCATCAGGATCATCAACTGGTCAACTTTGCGCCGGGAGTCCGCCACGGCGGATCGGAGGCTATGGGAAATGGGGTTCGGTAACTCCACGGATATGATTTCGAGTTGCTTCTTCAGCTCGGCGAGGGGAACCAATACC
This sequence comes from Deltaproteobacteria bacterium, assembly GCA_016208165.1. Taxonomy (NCBI): domain Bacteria; kingdom Pseudomonadati; phylum Myxococcota; class Myxococcia; species Deltaproteobacteria bacterium. Next base: position 45,682 of record JACQYL010000002.1, on the reverse strand, counting down.
TCGTGTTCCAGCATGGAAGCCAGATAATGCTGCTGCTCGTTCTTATTGCCCTTTTCGAGTGTGGCCCTTGTCATCAAGTGACACCGTTCGAGGGCTCGCTGAACCACATTCCTCAGCTCGGCGGGAGTAAACGGCTTTGGAAGAAAATCGAGAGCGCCGCGATTCATAGCCTCCGTGGCGCTACCCACGGTCGCATACCCGGTAATAACCACCAAAGCGATGGAAGCATCCAGGTCCCGGACCTGTTCCAGCACCTCCTGTCCTCCGATACCGGGCATTTTAAGGTCCACCAGAACCAGATTTGGTTTCAGCGCTTTCGCAAGCTCCAGTCCGGTTTTCCCATCGGCGGCCGAATGGACATCATAACCGTCCTTGGTCAATACCTGGCTGCAGGAGTCCCGCATCGCTTCTTCGTCATCGATGACCAGGACTCGGATGGGTTGGACAGTGTGTGTCATGGCTTTCCTCGGCAAAAGGGGTTTGAACCGTTTTATCGGAGCAATTTCCATACCACCGCCAGGCTGAACCTCGTTGGTCCCGATGGCGGTTGCGCAGACAGAACCATGGTAACACCCACAGGCCTTACCGAAAAGACCGTCTCAAGGATGACTTGGGGCAATCCGCCGCATACCGGGGAGTTTTGAACCCGGACCCCATGGGAAACGTTCAGATCGTCTTCTGCGTGGTCCTCATTTATGTTTCGACAAAGGGACGAGGGAATATATGTTCAATCCGGCACGGACTCCAGACGACATTTTCTGATTTTTTCACGGAGGGTCTTACGATCGATTCCCAAAGCGGCCGACGTCTTGGACCGATGGCCGCCGAAAAGAGTCAACACTTTCCGAATATGCCTGCACTCGGCATCGTCGAGTGTCAGGGAATCCCTGTCCACTCCTTTGTCGAGGGCAACTCCGGCAAAATAGATGTCCGAAGGCCGAATCTCATCGGAACGACAAAGCACGGCCAGTCGTTTCACCGCATTCTCGAGTTCGCGGACATTTCCGGGCCAGTTGTGGCTCGTGAGTATTTCCATGGCCTTGGGTGATACGGTCAGAAAGCGTCCGTCGGAGCGCTCGCCATGCTCCTTCAGAAAATGAGCTATGAGATTCGAAAGATCCGACATGCGGTCTCTCAGGGGAGGCATATCTATAGACACCACATTCAGCCGGTAGTAGAGATCCTCTCGAAACCGGCCTCGATCGATTTCCGATCGTATGTCACTGTTTGTGGCAGCCATGATGCGCACGTCCGCATCGATCTCTCGGTGGCTGCCGACGCGGGAGAATTTCCTTTCCTCGACAGCCTTGAGGAGCTTGGCCTGCATTTCCAAAGAAATGTTGCTGATCTCGTCGAAAAAGACGGTGCCACCCTGCCCCATCTCCAGCTTTCCCATTTTGCTTTGTTCCGCGCCGGTGAAAGCGCCCCGAACGTGTCCGAACAGTTCGCTTTCGAAGAGGGTCGGGACCAGTGAACCGCAATCCACGGAGATGAAAGGCGCGTTGCTTCGCTGCGAAAACCCGTGAATCAGGCGGGCCGCGAGTCCCTTGCCGGTTCCGCTGGGACCTGTAATCAAAACGGTGCTGTCCGTGGGAGCAACCAGCGTGATAATCTCCTTCACGCGCGCCATGACCTTGCTGTCTCCGATAAGAGTCGCCGCCCGCCGTTGCCGTTCAAGTTCCTGTTTGAGAAAAATATTTTCTCTCGATAGCCGTTTTTGCTCGACCCCCCTGCGGACAGCCGCTCTGATTTCCTGAGGAGTGAAAGGTTTTGACAGGAAGTCGTATGCCCCCAGTTTCATAGCGTCTACTGCGGTTTGCACCGTACCGTATCCGGTAAGAATGATGACCATCGCATCCGGATCCTGGTGTTTGATCTTCTTCAAAACATCGATGCCGTGAATATCGGGCATGTTCAGGTCCAGGATAATCATGTCATATGAATAGCGATCGATGAGTTCGAGCCCTTTTTTCGAGCTGTCGGCCCACTCGGCGGCATACCCGTTGCTCGAGAGGGCCTGGATGCATGAGTCACCAATGTGAAATTCATCATCTATGATCAATATTCTAGTGCTTGGTACCAATGTGCTGCTCCATGTAAATTTTTTCTCAAGATACAAGCCCTATCTTGAACGTATGGAACGAAAATGTCAAATGGCTAAACGGTCTTCGAGAAAGGAGCCCCAATCGCTCTCGAAAAGCAGGGTATCCTCACCCTGTTGCCGAAAACCGCATACGACCGGCGCCCCGGTACGTTGCCACAGGTCTCCTGGGGGTTCCTTCAGGCTGCGCCGCGGGGATCGACGCGGGCCTTTCCTACTTGACAAGGGGTTTGGCATAAAATTAGATGGAAAAGGATCACGATTCTTGGGGAGATCATCGGTGGTTCGTTCGTTTACAACGTAAGGATTCCTCGATGCCGGATAAGAAAGCCAAAGCACCGACCGTGTACCTTGTGGACGGAAGCTCGTATATGTACCGTTCTTTTTTTGCCGTTCGGGGATTGCAGAATCGCAATGGTCTCCCAACGAATGCCGTTTTTGGCTTTGTCAACATGATCCTGAAAATACTAAAGACCAAATCGCCTACGCATATGCTGGTGGCTTTTGACACAAAAGCTCCGACCTTCAGACACGAGCGCTATCCGGAATACAAGGCCAAGCGGGACGTGATTCCTGAAGATCTTGTGACACAGATCCCGTATATAAAAAAATTTATCCGTCTTTCCGGAATTTCACAACTGGAGTTGGTCGGATTCGAAGCGGATGACATCATCGGAACCCTATCACGGATAGCAACCGAATCAGGGGGCGAGGCGGTGCTCGTATCGTCGGATAAAGACTTTTTTCAGCTGCTCTCGGATCGCGTGGTCATGTGGGATACGATGAAAGACACGGTCCTGCGGCCCGAGGACATTAAAGAGCGATTCGGCCTGGAACCGTCCCGTGTTCTGGAAGTGATGGGCCTCATGGGTGACACTTCGGATAACATTTCAGGGGTTCCCGGAATCGGTGAAAAAACAGCGGTAAAATTGATCGAGGAGTACGGGAGCCTGGAAGATCTGCTCAAGAACAAAGAATCCGTCAAACAAAAAAAGATACGGGAGAACCTGCTCCGCTGCGGAGATCAAGCCCTTGAAGCGATGGAACTCATGAAGATCCGTACGGATGTCCCTTTGGATTTGTCCATCGACAACCTCGAGATCGACCCGAGAAATAGCGAAGCGCTCAAGGCGCTTTACCTCGAGTTGGATTTCCATTCATTTCTCGAGGAATCCGGGTCCGACAAGAGTCCGAATCATGTCTACAGGCCTGTAACTCGCCTGGAGGATCTGAAGGCTCTGGTGGAACGCCTGAGCAGCCTTCCCGTCCTTTCGGTGGACACGGAAACCACGTCCCAGGAGCCTATGCGCGCAAACCTGGTGGGAATTTCTCTGTGCGGCTCGCCTCGAGAAGCCTACTATGTGCCCTTGGCGCATTCGCGCTTGGCGGCGCCGGAGCAGGTGGGACTGAGGGACGGCATCGAATGCCTGCGCCCGCTTCTCGAGGGCGCGAAGCCGCTCAAAATCGGTCACAACATCAAGTACGACGCCATCGTACTCGAGCGGCATGGTATCGTGTTGAAGGGTATTGTCTTCGATACAATGGTGGCCTCCTACCTTCTGGATCCCGACCGTCACGCGCACAGCCTGGACAAAGTGGCCTGGGAATTTCTCGGCGAGCGCGTCACTACCTATAAGGAGGTGGTGGGCTCGGGAAAGAACGAAGCGACGTTTGACATGGTTCCATTGGAGACGGCCTGCGAATACTCCGCCGAGGACGCCGATGTTGCTTTTCGCCTCTATGCCCTATTGGAGAGCGAACTCCGGGAGAAATCGCTGGACACGCTTCTCAAGAACGTAGAAGTCCCGCTTATTTCCGTTCTGGCTTCCATGGAAATGTGGGGGGTCAAGATCGACCGCCCCCTGCTGCGGGACATGTCCAACGAGCTTTCCGGACAACTGCAGGAAATCGAGGACCGAGTCTACGAATTAGCCGGCAGCAGATTCAACTTAAACTCCCCGAAACAACTGGGAGTGGTGCTGTTCGAGGAAATGGGGCTCAACCCGGTCAAAAAGACTCAAAAGAAAACCGGCTATTCCACGGACATGGAAGTGTTGACCATCCTTGCGCAGACCCAGCCCATAGCCGAGCAGATCCTAAACTATCGCATCCTGAGCAAGCTGAAATCGACCTATGTAGATGCGTTGCCGGGGCTGGTCCACCCCGAAACGGGAAGGTTGCACACGTCGTACAATCAAACGGTGACAGCCACGGGACGGTTGAGCAGCAGCAACCCGAACCTTCAGAATATTCCGATTCGGGGGGAATTGGGCAACCGTATCCGTCGTGCGTTCATTCCGGAAAAAGGCTGCAAGCTGCTGTCGGCGGACTACAGCCAGATCGAGCTGCGGGTCCTGGCTCATTATTCGAAGGATCCGGTGCTGACCGAGGCGTTCAAAAAGGGGCGGGATATTCACACGGAAACGGCTTGCGGGATGTTTGGAGTGGACCCCGAGGGCGTCACGCCCGAAATGCGCAGAAGGGCCAAGGTGGTTAATTTCGGCATTATTTACGGGATGCAGGCCTTTGGTCTGGCGCGTGAACTCGGTATTTCCAGAGGAGAGGCTCAAAGGTTCATCGACGCCTACTTTCAGCGATTCGCCGGGGTCAAGTCGTTTCTGGTGGAGAATTTGGAGCGCGCCCGGAAACAGGGATACGTGACCACGCTTCTGGATCGACGCCGCTATCTACCCCAACTGACCAGCCAGAACAACGCCCTCAGATCGAATGCGGAACGTGTTGCCACGAACGCGCCGTTTCAGGGTTCCGCCGCCGATATCATAAAAGTGGCTATGATACGGATGTGGAGGATTCTCCGGGAACAGAAACGGAACACCAAAATGATTCTGCAGATCCACGACGAACTCGTGTTCGAAGTGCCGGAAGATGAACTCGATGCTCTGGAACCGATCATTCGTACGGAGATGGAAACCGCCGTTGATCTGAACGTTCCCCTGATTGTGGATGTGAGTATCGGAGACACCTGGTCCAAGCGAGACTAGGCGAACCGTTCCTTGAAGCCGATGAGTCGAGGAATGATGCCGAAAAAGGGTTGAAATGTCACACGCCCTCATTCCGGTCTTCTCTTCCCTCGACAAGCTCGAGTTCCGCGACAGGGGGGGGAAGGAGTCGGACTTGGAGGCGCGGGCGGATGGTTAGGCCCGCTGAAAGAGAAGAATCGAGCAAGCATAATAGACTGTCAGCGAAAAACGGGGTCAGCCCCGGATCACGCTGACCCCAAAGGAGCGCATCTCTGCCGATCAACGTTTCGGACGGTCCGAGCAGTGACGAACTCGAAGGTCTGGCCAAGGAACTGGCGCTTCGAGAGACCACGATGACGGTGGCCACGGCCGAGGAGAATACGCCTTGGGCCGCGCCCGTGTATTATGTGTATCAGGAAGGCGGCTTCTATTTCTTTTCGGATCCGAGGTCCAGACACATCGTCGAATCTCAAGCCTCCGGCAGGTCCGCCGCATCCGTTCACGTTGCCGCGAATACTTGGAAAGACATCCGGGGACTTCAGATGTCCGGTCACATTCGGCGCGTATCCATCGGCCCGGAGTCGGCAAGGGCTTTAGCCGCGTATCTGAAGAAGTTCCCGTTTACCAGCGAGTTTTTCAGCTCGGGTGCGCCTCTGAAGGTAGAGGATTTCAAACAGCGTTTCAATGTTCGCCTATATGCTTTTATCCCCGAACGGGTGTATTATCTGGACAATCGAGTCCGTTTTGGATTCCGAGAAAAAGTAGACTTGTGAACGCGGCTGGATATTGCGTTGCGCGAGGCTGGATGGAATGGACGGGAAAAGAAAAGCGGTTGTACTGTTGAGTGGAGGGATCGATTCCACGACCGTTGCGGCCATCGCCCGGCAGGAAGGTTTCGAAGTATGCGCCATGACCTTCAAATACGGGCAACGGCACGCCGCCGAACTTGACGCCGCCCGCCGGGTTGTCGAGGCTTTGGGGGTCAGGCGGCGGGTGGTCATGGAAATCGGACTCGAAGCCATCGGAGGGTCGGCGCTTACCAGTGATATCGAGGTTCCAAGAGACCGGCGGCCAGGTGCGGAGGGGTCCGAAATTCCGGTAACCTATGTGCCCGCCCGCAATACGATTTTCCTGTCCTTTGCATTGGCTTGGGCGGAAGTGTTACAGGCATCGGATATTTTTATCGGTGTCAACGCGATAGACTACAGCGGATATCCGGATTGCCGCCCCGAGTATCTGGAAGCGTTTCAGCGCATGGCCGATCTGGCCACCAAAGCGGGCGTCGAGGGCGCCCTGCGCATCAGGATCAGGGCCCCGCTGATTCACATGACGAAATCCGAGATCATTCAAACAGGGGTAAAGCTCGGGGTTGATTACGGACTGACTCACAGTTGCTACGACCCGGCGCCGGACGGCCGGGCATGCGGTCGCTGCGACAGCTGTCAGATTCGAAAGAGCGGGTTCGCGGAAGCCGGGATCGAGGATCCCACGAAGTATATAAACGGATAGGGTGTGGTCAGGTCGAGGTCGGAGGCTCTCATCCATGATTCCGGAATAAGGAGATCTGTTGGCGCGCGGGGGATGCCGAAACACCGTCCTGTCCGATGCAGTCAATTCAAATTCAAGATCGCCGATCTCGCCAGTTGATCGCAACGTTCGTTCTCCGGATGGCCCGAATGCCCCGGAACCCACACCCAGCGCACGGAGTGTTTACGGCAAAGCGCCTCCATGGTTCTCCATAATTCGGCATTTTTCACCGGTTGTTTCGTGCTGGTGATCCAGCCGTTTCGTTTCCACTTGGGAAGCCAACTCGTTATTCCATTCTTCACATATTGCGAATCCGTGTGAATCACCACTTTGCTCGGCTTGCGGAGCTGTTTCAGGGCCTCGATGACCGCCTTCATTTCCATTCGGTTGTTGGTGGTGAGCCGTTCATTGCCGGATATTTCCTTTTCGCGGCCTTTAGAACGGAGGACGGCCCCCCAGCCGCCGGGTCCCGGATTTCCTTGGCATGCACCGTCCGTGTAAATCTCGACAAGGTCCATGTTCTGCTCGGTGTCCGGCGCCTGACGTTGGTTTTCCGCCAACGTTGTCTTTCGAGGGGGAGTACGCCGGCGCACCGATTCCTCGGCGGAAGGGCCGGCGCTGTTGTTTCCCAGGGCTATTCGCAGGCTGAGCAGGAGCCGGCGCGCCTCCTCGAGGGATACGTTCTCGCCCGCCTGCAGGCGGCGCTCCATCCCATCAATCTCTTCCGGCGTCAGTGGTTCCATATGCAATCAGAGGTCCTTTCCGGTTCTGTCGGTTTCGCTTTACTCGCCACGAATAGCGAAGGTAAAGGTCTCCCTTCCCGGTTCTTGCTTTCCGGAGCGGGGATTTTGTTTCAGGGACGGTTGGTGATGGACATGGCGAGAACCACCACGATTTCGTCTTCACGAGGCGCATCCGGTATTCGAACCAGCATGCTGTCGAAAAACGCCCGAACGTCCGAGGGGTTCCTGCGGTGCAAAGGAACATCGATTTCAGATCCCGGAATGCCCAGTTTCTTAGTGGATGGGGCGGCGGGTTTCGCATCGCCGGCAATTTCGCCGACGGGTTTGCACACGTTGCTTCTCAGAATGCTCGATGCGTGTTCGAGTTCGCCTTGGGAGCCCACCAGGGCGGCTGTGCCGCAACATTCAGCTTGCCCGGGACCGATGCCGAGAATGTCCGTGCATTTTCGGGTAAGCAGAATTCCCAAATCTCCCTCAAAAGCCAGGCGCGGCGCTACCTCCTCCTCGTATTCATCCATATAGGGATTCATCACAACCGCAGCGGCGGCGGCGCGCCGTGTGGGTGGGTCTACGAGTTGACCGGATTCCATGCAACATTCTTCCAAGATCGTCACAAACTTGCGAATCATCATCTTAATGCCCTCGCAATCGGCAAAATGCTTTGTGGCCTCCCCCAGCGGACGCATGCGGATTCCTTTCGGTCACCCGTTGGAATCCGTATCGGAGTCTCGCTTCAGGAGTCATATGTGATGCTGAAACTGTATCCCACGAGCACGTATGAGTCAACCACGGGAGGAGTCCGCCTCCGCGCGCGTTGTTCGTGATGGCGCTTTATAGCCGATGGCGTTGGGAATGCACGGCGCTCCGTTCCTCGTCCGGCAGACAAGGGTTCATGCGCACGGGAAAGTGGATGCCCCGTGAGGATGGTTCACACATGCGGAATTGGAGTGCACCGAGGTCTTGCCGGAATGGGAGTCGCGGAAAGATTCCGTAACCGCAACAGACCGGGCTTAGCTCAGGCGCTTTTCCACTTCATACTCGCCCGTATCCGGTATTCTGTTAACCGTGAATCCGGTTTTGTGGCACAGGGACAACATGGTCGTGTTTTCAGCCAGCACTCTTCCTCCCAGCTTCTTTATGCCACGCTTTGCGGCAATGGATATCACGAGACTCAGCAACTGGGCGCCAAGGCCTTTGCCTTGCCAGGGGTCCCCTACTACTATAGCGAATTCGGCTGTTGTGAAATCCGGAAGACTCATCAAACGTCCGACGCCAAGAAAGCGCTCCTCTCCACCCAGTGTGTGGCTGGCCACAAAAGCCATGTCGCGGTCGTAATCGATCTGTGTGAAGCGCGCCAGCATATCTTTAGGCAGGTGCTTCAATGGACTGAAGAATCGAAAATAGATGCTTTTAGGAGACAGGGAAGAAAACAATTTCTCCAGCAGAGGCGCATCCTCGGGTTTGATGGGGCGGATAAACACTTCCGTGCCGTCCTTCATATGCCAGTAGGTTTCATATTCATTCGGGTAAGGACTGATCACCATATGATAGGGCGAAGAAACGTCCGAAGATTTCACAACTACCCGCGCATCGACGGCATACATCCGATCTCCGGACACCACCAATGGATTGATGTCGAGTTCGGCGACTTCAGGGAGATCGGTGACCAGTTGGGAAACGCGTATCAAGACCTCCTCCAATAGATCCAGATTGGCCGGCGGGCGGTTGCGGTACCCTTTGAGGAAAACGTAGGCCCGGGTGTCTTCGATAAGCCTGCGAGCCAACAACCGGTTGAGGGGCGGTAGAGCGAGGGAGCGGTCTCTGAGAATTTCCGTCAGGGTTCCTCCTGAACCGAACAGAATGACCGGTCCGAAGTCCTTGTCCCTGATGCCGCCCACGAGCAGTTCATGCTCGATGCGCTGCAACATGGGCTGCAATGTCACTCCCAGCAATTCGGCTTTGGGATTATAATCGTGGGCGGCCGACATGATCGCTCGGTAGGCCGATCGAATATCCTCGGTGTTTTTCAGGTTCAGGATGACTCCATGGGCGTCGGATTTATGAGTGATATCGCGGGAATTGACCTTCATCACGAGGGGGTATCCCAAGGTCTCGGCCAACTGGACCGCTTCGTCCTCACTGGCGGCCTCTTTGGTCGGATTGACGGGAATACCGTACGCCGCCAAGAGCGTTTTCGACTCCGTCTCGGTGAGCAGATGGTTGGGACGATCCAAAGCCGCATGGACGACACGATTGCCCTTTGAAACATCGAATGTCAGAGAACGGGGAAGCGACGGAGGGATTTCCTGAAGCATCTCGAGATTTCGAGTATACGAGACCATGTGCATGAACGCCCGTACGGCGCGTTCCGGAGTTTCGAAGGTGGGGATGCCCGCCTTGTTGTAGATCTCCCGAGCCTTAACCATGGACGCGCCGCCCATACAAACAGTGAGCAACAGATGCCTTCGATCCCCGAGCGTTTTCGTCAGCTCGGCGGCCACGGCCGCCGCATCCGTCAGTGCCTGGGGAACCATCATAATCAGGATGGCGTCGAAATCCGAGGACGATACACACACGTCCAGGGCCTGTCGATATCGCTGCGGCGAAGCGTCGCCTAGAATATCGATGGGATTGTTTCGGCTCCAGAAGGGGGGGAGGAATTCGTCCAGCTTTTGTTTCGTATCCGGTCCAAGGGCATGCGGTTCGATGCCATAGGACGACAAGGCGTCGGCAGCCATGACACCCGGTCCCCCCGCATTGGTGATAATGGCGAGCCTCGGACCCAGCGGCCGGGGCTGTTTGGCCAGCAGTTCGGCGCAATCGAACAACTCTTCAATGGTGTCGACCCGCAGGATGCCGGCGCGCCTGAAAGCGGCGGTATACACGGCGTCTTCTCCGGCCATGGCCCCGGTGTGCGAAGCGGCCGCCCGCGCTCCCGCCGCGCTTTTTCCGGCTTTTAACACCACGATGGGTTTCACTCTGGAAACGGCTCGGGCCGCGCTCATGAATTTGCGGAAATTGGTCAGGCTCTCCACATACAGGATGATGCTTTTGACGCGGGGATCGTTGCCGAGATAGTCGATCAGATCCCCGAAGTCTATATCCAACATGGAGCCGATGCTGACGTAGTGACTGAACCCCATCTGTTCTTGTACGGAGAGATCGGCAATGGCCGTACAAATGGCGCCGCTCTGGGAGATAAACGCCATATTGCCGGGCAAAATGGAATCCAGGGCAAAGCTGGCGTTGATTTTGGACCCGGCGCAGAAGAAACCAAGGCAATTGGGTCCCATGATCCGAATACCGCCCTTCTTGGCTTCCTGCCGGATCTCCTCTTCGATCTCCCTTCCTTTACTGCCGATTTCCTTGCCTCCGGCGGAAATCACAACGAGCCCTTTTACTTCCACCTTGATGCACTGTTTGATGAGTTCGGGAACATGGGTAAGGGGTATGGCGACCACAGCCAGATCGATGGGGCCTTCGAGGTCTTTTAGAGAGTGGTAAGCCGGGATGGAAAACACATTCGAGTAGTGAGGGTTGATGGGAAACAGTCTTCCCTCGTACCCCGACTTAAGGAGATTCTGCATGACGGCGTGACCTATGGTCCCGGTCTTCTCACTCGCCCCCACGTCGGCGATGTAAGTCGCATTGAACAGATAGTCCAGATGATAGATGCCCATCCGCGGAAAGCTCCTTTCCCCACGTTGAAATTCAAATACCCGAGACCGATCGCCCGGCCTGCAAATCCGCTTTTTCGGGCCTGCCGGTGACCGCCCGAAACCGGAGAGGGCTCAAACCGGGCCGTCATTCATGAAAGCTGCGCTCAACCTCCCTGTCAGGCATCGTAGATCATTCGTTTGTTTTCGCGATGATCCACATAGTAACGCAGGGTAATCTTGGCTCTCAAGTCGTTGACCAATGAATCCACCTTGGCGCGATCTACGTCGTAGGTACGGATGAATACATTGCGATACCCTTCAGGTACTTTTTCGTAGGAACTCAGAATACTCGCGAGCCGTCCCCCATAACTGCGAATGATATCCGTAACTTCCTTGATGGATCCCGGCCGGTCTTCGATCCGTACGGCGAATTGAATCCCCTTCTTGTCGAATCCGGTCAATGAGACGATGACATTGAAGAGATCGTTCTTGGTGATGATTCCCACCAGGCGGCCGTCCGTCTCGACAACGGGAACGCCGGAAATGCCCCGTTCTCGAAGGATTTGAGCAACCTCTTCAACCGTATAGTCGGGTGGCACTGTGATGGGATCCGGCGTCATGATGCTGCCGATCTTGATCTTGGAAAGCAGATAGAGCAGTTCATGAATTTCCAACGAAGTGGCGTCCGAAGCCGAAGCCCTTCTGATATCCCCGTTGGTCACGATACCTACCAACTTGCCTTTCTTCATAACAGGAAGCCTGCTGACTTTGTTCTCTTTCATCAGGCGGCCGGCTTTGGCCATGGAATCGTCGGCCTCGACGGTAACCACGTTTCTCGACATCCAATTTCTGACAAGCATAGGTACCTCCCTTCGCTTGGTTCGTTATCTCACGCTTGTCGAATCAGTTGATCACCCACACAGCCATTTCCCGGGCCAGTTGAATCACCTTATTGGTGACACGCCCCATGCTGAATTCCTGGACTTTGTGTTTGCCGCGTCTTCCCATGACAATGGTGCCGTAGCCGCCTTCTTCCGCTTCTCCCACGATGGCTCCGGCCCTGCTGCTGACACCCGTCATGACTTTTGTGGTTATCTTGTTCGGATTCAGTCCCGCAGCCACCAGACGATTTCTCACATCGTGAAAGACGGGGTCTGTGGCCGTGCCGGCCTTTTTCATCCACTCCTCGTCGATCTGCGTTATGGAGTGCTCTTTGTATTTCTTTTCCGTCATACCGATGCCTTTGATGGCGTGAAACAACGTAATCTCGACATCGGCGCCGCCCATCAGGGCGCCCACATAGTCCGAGGCCCGCACCGCCTCGCCGGAACCATCGACGGCCAGAAGAATCTTGCCCGTTTTGGGAGTCTTGCCCACTACCCAGATCGGGACGTTGGAGGCGCGCTCGATGAGCTTTGTGGCCACACTGCCCAGTATGAGCTCTTTCAGCCTGCTGAATCCTCGTCGGCCCACCACAACCGCATGGTAGCCTTCCTGGCTCTCCTGGATTAAATCTCTTGCAACACCCGCTCTTTTGTCCCGTATTGTTGGAATAATCTTTTCTTCAGGGAAGTGGGCTTCGGTAAGAATATGTTTCGCTTTAGACATGAAAGATCGGATTTCACTCTCTTGTTGCATGGCCCAGGCGGCCACAGGCGCCAGTTGTGAATGAAATTCCGAACCTTTCTCCAAATCCCAGAGATCCTCGGGAATGGGAGTCCTCACATGGAATAATACGATATCCACCATTTCAGGAGGTAACATATTGCTTACGTACTGAATCGTTTCCAGCGCACTGTCCGATCCATCCACACAGATCAATACTTTCTTGTACTCCCTTCCCATATCCGAAATACCTCCATAATTAAGCCAATCATAATAGGTACATAGACTCAGAAACCTTGGATTCTAAATGGACGATCGATGATTCAAGTATAAGCATCTCTTTCTATTACATAAATCAAACACGAGAGATACGGGCTTTCACGTGCCGATCATACATCGTCTTATATTCGTATCGAATGAAAGTCGAAATCCACATAAACCGTTTCATTTGACAAAGAGGCTATCGCAAATTCTGAGAAGCAATGAACGTGCCACAAGCTATAAGCCTCGGAAACGCCGGAAACGCTGCAAACTGTAGCCATTTAAGGGTCGGCGTCAGGTCCGTTGACGAGTTCCCCAGGAAGGGATGTTCGATTTCTTTACATATTGTAAAGATCTCCTGAGTCGAGAAGGAGCACAGAGGCAGCCGTGGTCGCGCCCCTACATATGATCACGCTTCTGCTCCCACCGCTCTCCTGGGAACGCCGAGCCCCAGCTCGGCAAGAACAGCCCTCGCAACGGAAATCGACGCAGCATAACCGCCGGTCCATCCGATTGCGGGGATACGATTATTCGCAGGCCGGGGTGTATTTAGTGACCATGTGCGCCCGGAATCGGGAATGTCTGTTCCGACATGTGGTGAACGGACAAATGGTTTTGGATGATTCAGGTCGGACTGTTAAGAACCTATGGTTAAATACACCGGAATTGCGACCCAATGTGGCGTTGGATGAATTCGTGGTAATGCCGACCCATATACACGGTATCGTGATCATTTCGGAACGTGGTAGGGGCGTATTGCAATACGCCCCTACGGAACCCCGGTCACCCTCGCAGACCATTGGCGCGATCCTACGCGGATTTAAATCCGCCACCACCAAACAGATCAATGAATGACGCAACACCCCCGGCGCGAAGATAGGACTACGAAATTATTACAAACACATCATTCGCAATGATGAGGAACTGAACCGTATCCGGGAATACATCATCTGTAACCCTACCCGGTGGGATTCGGACCCGGAGAATCCGAGTGCAGGGTCTTGATGATCATGTGAATGGTATTCACGAGGTCGCGGGTTCCATCCCCATCCGCTCGACCCACCGAATCCGATCACAATGAGAGCGGGTTGGTATTTTAGGTGGAAAAATATATTGTTGACAAAGTATTGCAACAGACATACACTTAACAAGTATTCAAGTCATCAAGTCGGGATTCGTTCTCCACGGAAAACTGAATTCCGTCCCGAAGCAGGAGCGGAAAGCCACGGATGTAAAAATCCGCCTTCGACGGTCGCGGCCGCACGGGAAACGTACGCATCGTAATCTCGGTGAGCGGACAAGGGGGCTGACATGGAGCGGGACCTGCATGTTTCGGGCAGAGAAGCCACCCGGCCGGCTCTTTTCAATCGATTACGATCCTCGAACCCTTCGTCCGCGTCCATCCGAGTCGAAGCGGAGCCGGGGAAGAAATTCAGGAAGAACCTCCAGCCGTCTTACCGGAACGCGCCGATGCCTGGTATTCTCATCGTTGATGGCGACGACCTTTTTTTGAAAGCGCTCGAAGACTATTTTGAGGCCTCTTCGTGCGATCTTGGGCTTTTCCCGGCCAAAAACGGAAAGCAAGCCATCCGAATCATTGAAAACGAACCGGTGGACCTGGTGGTCACCGATCTCATGATGCCTGAAATGGATGGTTTTGAACTTTTGGCCTACCTCAACGATCATTTTCCCTCCACACCCGTTATCGTGGTCAGCACATACGAAACCCCCGAAACAAAAGAAAAACTGCAGCGCCTCGGGAGTTTTCCTTTCATAAAGAAACCGCTCCAATTCAAAGAATTGGAAGACGCCATTCTGTATAGCCTGCAGCAAGAGCACGGCAAAGGCTCCATCAGCGGGGTATCCATTGCCAGTTTCATCCAAATGGTGGATTCGGATCAAAAGACCTGCCTCGTGGAAGCCAGAACGGAGATATCCAAACCGGGCTACTTGTATTTTAACAAGGGAGAGCTATGGGACGCGATGTGGGGAGCCTTGACGGGCAAAGAAGCGGCCATTGAAATCATCGGGTGGGAAAGGGCCGAGATCCTGTTCAAGAACCTCCCCAAAAAGAAGATCCGAAAAAGAATCGAATCCGGGCTGATGAGCTTGATCATGGCGGCCATGAAGCACAGGGACGAGAAATCGTCTTTTCGGCAAAAACCGGTCGTTGCCGTGGAAACAGCTCCGGCTGTTACGGATCGAGATCAGAAACCGGACTCGGCCTTTGAAGATTCTGAAACGTTCTATTCGTTGGAGCGCATCGAGAGGGAATCCGAAGGAAAGCGTAGACAGGAACAAGCGGAAGAGGAAATCCGGATCGTTGAGACTACGGATCCGTTTTCCAAGGCCCTTGGGGAATTTCTGGAGATTTCCGGCGTTGAGGCCGTCATGTTGGTCGAAAAGGACGGTTCCGTCTTAGAGTCTTCCGTAAGCTCCGGCGACATCGACAGGACAAAGGTCGGCGTTTCGGTCGCCATGGTTTTGCAGGGGGCCGAAAGGATGGGGATCGAACTGGCCATATCCGCGTTCCAACACCTGATGCTTGAATCCGCAGGCGCCGCCATCGTCTGCGCACCCGTCGGAGACGTGTTTCTCGTTCTGGTGGCGCGCGACTCACAAAGATTGGGAATGATCCGGCTACGCATGAAGAAAAGAATACCCGACATGGAAATCCATTTCAAAAACCGATGAACCCCGTGCGGACCAAACCATATAAAGGTTCTATCCCGAACCCTTAGTTCGAATGAAAGGAGCCCATTTAATGGCGTTACATGTCGAATTTTCATTTGACGAGAAGACCTACCGGCATTTTACGAACGGATTCTTGACCGTTATGCACTGCCACCATTACATGACCTTGCTTTCCAAGCTGGCTATAGATTTTGACGACTTCGGAGGCGTTCGAATACTCCGGGAATCCGTCGAAGACTCCGTCAGACCGATGATCGACGACTACTGCGCCAAGAACCACATCGTATCGTTTGAAGACAGACTCGAGGTGGGCGGAGCCTATTATTCCGTCATGGGAATGGGACTGATGCACGCCGGTGGAAGCAAAGAGGGAGGTGAGGTCACGTTGACCCGATCCCATGTGGATCAAGGGTGGATAAAGAAATGGGGAAGGAACGACGGACCTGTTAACTTCTGGACCCAGGGATACATCTCCGCCATGTTCGCTTCGGCTTCAAACAAGCCGCCCCGAAGCTACGAGGTCATCGAGAATTCAAGCATGGTCGTTGGAGATAAGTCGAGCCAATTTTCCGTTAGGTTGAAATAGGGAGAAGTACTGATGACGGTTCAGCGAGATCTGGTTGTGAAACAGCTGGCGGAATTACGCGTGCAAGGGGACGATGAGGGTCTTATCCCCGCTTACAACGTGTTGGTGAATAACCTTCCCGTCGCTTTTTGGAACACATTTACCGCAAGAATGATGGACGCCGCCCCGGAGGAACGCCGCCGGGAGCTGGAGGACGCTCTGGTCAACTGCGCGCTCGAGTGCGGGTACAACACGGGATATGGCATCATTACCTCGGAAGAATTCAAATCCGTGGTCGAACCCATGATCACCGAAGGGGCCAAGGATGTCCTTCGAGGAGCGTACGCGGTATTCACGGCCTGGGGATGGGCCAAGTCCGGAATCGCCCAAATCAAAGAGGGCAAGAGAATGGTCGTTCGCGCCCAGGACTATTACGAAGCGGACATGGAGCCCGGCTACAAATGCGCGTTCATGATCCGAGGCGTCAGCTCCGCCTTCTTTGACCTCGCTTACAGCGATCCCTACCCCGACGGCATGGGCAAATTCAAGTGTGAACAGACTCAGGGTATCGAGGTTGGCGACCCTTTTGGCGAATTTGTCGTTTCTGAATGAAAGGCACGGGGACACAAGGACTGGAAGATTCCAATCCTTTTGAACGATTCCCATCAGGCTATCAGAAGGGAGACTCTCAATGGTCGTTAAAAGAACTTCAACTCAAATACTCCAGGAAATGCTCGAGGTGCCCGGAGTCAGGGGAATTATCGTCGTCGGGAAAGACGGTTTTGTCATTGAATCCGCGGGCTCTTTTGGGACACAGGACATGGATACCATTGGGGCGTCCGTGGCCATGGTCATCATGGGTACCGATAAGATGGCCGACGAATTGAACATCTCGGCTTTCAGTACGCTGACGTTCGAAGCCCCGGACGCCATGATCATGTGCGTCCCGGTCGGGGATGCGCTTCTGGTTATATTGGCGCCGGATTCCAAGACCTTGGGAATGATTCGATTGTATGTCAAGAAGTTCGTTCCCGTTCTGGCTGATTTCTTCTAACCTTGTCGAATATCCCTGAATAGAACGCTCCGGCATGATCTATTTCAATAACGCGGCCACCAGTTATCCGAAGCCCGACGGCGTGGCCGAGGCGGTTACGAAAAGCCTGACGGATCCGCCGACCAATCCATACCGTGAGAACGTGACGCGAGAGTCCGTTATTTCGTCATGCAGGGAAAGAATTGCCCGGCTGTTTCATTTCCCGGACCCGAACAGGGTCTTATTCTGCTCCGGGTCCACGGAAGCACTCAACATGGCCATCCACGGCCTGGCCTCCAAGGGCGGCCATATCATTACCACTCAGTTGGAGCACAACGCGGTTCTTCGCCCGCTTCACTATCTCGAAACGAACGGTGTCTGCGACGTGGACGTCCTCCCGTGCCGGTTCCCCGGATATCCGTCCGCCTCGGACTTCAAGAATACCTTGAAAAAACACACATGCCTCGCGGTCGTCAATCACGCTTCGAACGTCACCGGCGCCCGGTTATGCCTTTCCGACATTTACGACATCTGTGATGCTCACGAAATACCGCTCGTTATCGACGCGGCCCAATCCGCCGGATCCCTGGATGTGGATATGTCGGGCATGTCCCGGGCCGTACTCGCCTTCACCGGACACAAAGGTCTTCTGGGCCCCAAGGGCGTGGGAGGTCTTCTGGTGGGCGATCGATTGAATCCTCGCGTCTGGAAATCAGGAGGAACCGGTATTCGAAGCGACCTGAAATCCATGCCGGAGATGTGGCCGGTCAAATACGAAGCGGGAACACTGAATCAGCCGGGTATCGCGGGCCTCGCGTCCTCCGTGGGATATATCCTTCAAAAAGGACTTTCCTTTTTGGGAAACACCAAAGAGGAGCTGGTGCGCCACATGGTTCGAGAACTCGGAAAACTCGACGACGTCACGATCTTCTCCGAGCCACCGGAACAGAATCATTGCGGAATCGTATGCTTTAATGTAAATGGATGGAGTAGCGAGGAAATAGGGTACATCTTAAACGAGTCTTTCGATATTCGAGTCCGAACGGGTCTTCATTGCGCGCCGCTGATCCACCGGGCCATGGGGACATTCCCACTCGGCGCGGTGCGAGCGAGTTTTTCCTGCTTCAACACACACGATGAAATCGAAACCTTCGTTCAGGCTTTAAGAACCATCACGAACCAACATTGAAATTGCTGGAAACAAAGGATGTCGAGGAATGTATCGACGGGCTCGTCATCAAGGAACTTCTCTTTGATGCGCCGGTCGACGAAACGTTCATCCGGGGCCTGGAAAAACTCGGAACACTTGAATATTTCCCTCATTTTCCAAAACCCTTTTTCCGTGTTAGAAAACCCGGCGCATTCAGTATTAAAGGGGTTCAAGGAAACAGGACCGTCCGGGTCTTTTACGTCAACTATTCGGTGGAAGCGGAATACCTGATTCACCGAACCGTCAACCAGGTATTCAAATAACAGCCTTTCCGCGACCATGCTTCGACCTGTCCTGGGTAACAATAAAAGGCCTTTTGCATGATATATGACATAAAGACCGTTCTGGAAACCATCGCCGACGATCTCCCCGGCTTTGTGGCGTCGGCGGCGGTCCTGGTGGAGGACGGTCTCCCCATCGCGGGGTTGAGCAAGCGCGCGGATGTCGACCCGGAGGCCATATCCGCCCATATGACAAGCATCGTTCAATCCAATCTCAAGGCTCTGAAGCTCGTCGGCCAAGACCAGGTTACCGATGACATCCTTATCACCACGAACGATTACTATTTCCTGATCAGGCACAAGCCGGGCAAGCCCTACTTTCTTTTCATTATGACCGAAAGAAACGAATGGCTGGGCAGGGTAAGGCTTAGGGTTAAGAAATATGAAACTGAAATCATTCGGATCCTGGAAGGAAAATAGCGCATGAATCAGGGGACGTCCGTTCAAACGCTCAAGGACGTCCCCTAATGTTCTATTTCTCCTTCCATACGGGTTTTCTCTTTTCAAGAAAAGCAAGAACCCCCTCTTTGGCGTCATCCGTGGTGCACAGGCGGGCAAATGCCTCGTTCATGTATCCGAACTGTTTCTCATAGTCCATATCCTCGGATGCGTAAAACGCTCGTTTCGCAATCTGGACGGCTATGGGGCTCTTTTGGGCCAATGTTTCCGCGTAACGATGCGCCTCCGCTTCCAGGTCCTCTTTGGGGACGATCCGGTTCACCAGCCCCAGAGCGAGCGCTTCTCGAGCGTCAATCAAATCACCATACAGCAGTAACTCCAATGCTTTCTTTCGCCCGACGCATCTGGCGACAGGAATCACGGGGCCGACGCAATTCAATCCTACATTGATCGCTGTAAGTCCCATGCGGGCATCCGTCGAGGCGATGACCAGATCCGCGGCCGCGGCCAGCCCCATGCCATTTGCAGCGGCAACGCCGTGTACTTGCGCAAGGACCGGTTTTTTCAATTTGGAAATCGCCAGCAACGGTCTTTCCATCCGTTCGATCCATTCCCGATATTCCATCGCGGTCTTATTGGAAAGCTCATTTACATCGATGCCTGCGCAAAAGGCCTTGCCGGCTCCCTTGATTAGAATTACCCGAACGTCGCAATCCGCGTCCAAGGCAACGAGAGCGTCGTACAGTTCCCCGGCCATTTCGCTGCTGAACGTATTTAACTTGTCAGGGCGGTTTAATGTGATGTCTCCAATGTACTTTTCATCCTTTTCAACAATGATGGTTTCGTATCTTGTCATTCCACTTCTCCTTCCGGTTCAATTACATGCTTTTGGAGGTTATCGGCGGAAACGGTTTTGAAGAGGCGCAGTCGAGCGTGTCCCGGGTAGATTGATATTGGTCACGGTCGGGGTGCCGGAGGTTACGCCACGGCCTTCACGCAGGAGCGCCTGTAGAATAGTGCAACATCCTCTCATACGCTCGGTCGTAACTATTACTTTACCATACATCTCCGCGTGCCGGTTCCGGGCGCGGTTGAGTTCAGTGTCGAAGTCTTGGCGGGAAATATCCCATTTACCGGCGGACGCGATATAGTCTTTGGCGCGACCGGCCTCCAGCGCCTGCTGCTCGCGGATTTGAGCCGCTGTCAGGAGGTCCGTTTCCCGGAAAGCCCATACATCTCGGCCGTCTCCTCGCTTAATACAACGGCCACTGAGCCGACCACAATCCGGCTTGTCTCAGTCGCTGGATCAACTCGATAATTCCAATAATCCAAATGAACCATACTGCGCTAAAAATATGCCTCCTGAAGACGATGGGCTTCACAGTGTAATCTTCCGGTTCATGAAACGCCGAAAATTTCGGGAAAAACGTAGGAACTCGTTTCATGTACTCTTCATACTTGGCTCCATACAGCTGTCTGAGACGAACTTCTTCGCTCTTGATGACCAATGGATAATACAGTGTAAACAGAACGATTAAAGCGAGCGGAAAAGTAAATGTATCGGTGGCGCATCCAATCCCCACGGCTCCTATCGCACTGAAAAGATACAAGGGGTTTCGGCTGATCGAGTAAGGCCCTTCCGTAACTAAACGGTTGTCCTTGTAACCCGCAATATAGAGTGAACACCACAACCTGCCTAATGCGGAAATAGCGACCAGAAATGTCCCCAAAAAAGATAGAGCTAAGGTGAACTTCTCATTACTTGTTTCCCAGTAACTCCTTGTGACGCAAAAAAGAAAAAAACCGGCGGCCGCCGCAATACGAGAAAGAAGTATTCGATACTTTTCGGATTTGGTGCTCATGTTGTCTCCAGCGGATCACATCAGGCAGAGAAAGAAGGAATGGCTCATACGACAGGAGGTCGCCGCAGCGGCCTAATCCTCCATGCGAAAGAGCTGTCTGGTAATATCGTGAATCCATTCAGCCAACGCCGTCTCCAGGATTTCGCCCGTAAAAACATACACCATCTTACCGTCTCGTTTCTCCACAAAGACCCTTTTCCGGATTACGTCGAATAGGTACCCTTCGACAAGGTCATTTCCATAGCCGCTGACGTGAAAAGCGTACAGAATCACTGCATCCACGCCCAACTGTTCACCCACCTTGAAAACGACCTCCCGGTCCGGACCCTTCTTCGGATCGTTCTCCGTTTGCTTCCATATTCGTTTCGACAGGTCCTTCAATCCAATCAGAGGTCGCATGGAATCGGGCCTGAAGCGATCGTCTCCCGGGTACCAGGAATATTTCGGTATAAACGCCTTCGATTCTTCCAAGACATCATAGAGGGCGGCCACGAAAAAGGGCGCGCGAGTCTCGGTGACGCCGGGCAGATAGAACGGAAAAATCGCCAAGGAAGGAACATCCTTGGACAGACTCCCGCATAAGGCCTCCTTCGGGCACATCGCAAGAGCGAGGACCACCGCCGCCGCCGCAAGCAAAGCCCATACCTGCAACCGGTACCTGATACCAACATTCAGAAGCTTCGTGCATCTCATGCTCGTCCTCCCTTATTCCAATGACTTCGCGGGCAGACGAACACGCGTGGTTTCGGCCGGGACCGATAGTAGGTCTTTGCCGCACCTGGTTGTCTCGCTCTTGGCTGCCCAGGCCATTGATTACACGAGGTGACGGAGGAATCAACCCAAAAAAGAACCGGGCGCTCTATAGGAATATGGCTTTTGGCAGCAGGAAAAAGCCCGCGGAAGTCAAGCCTGTGATGGGCAAGGTCAAAACCCGGACGGTGAAAATATTGACCGGCTTGCGCGCGTTCACCCCGGAGCTTCCACGCGCCGGCCCCACGGCCGTGACGGCCCCCACCGGTCCGCGTGATCGAACGAACGAATGACAGGGTTGTCCGAAATGGCTTTTCCGAAAAAAAGGAGGGCAATTCTTTGCCGGGAGATCCCCGAGCGGGGAAAATGGGAAACTCTTATTCCGGAACCTTATGCCGGGCCTTCGGCAGCAGGACTATAAAGGTCGAGCCCTCCCCCGGCGTGCTGTTCACACGCAGGCCTCCGCCGTGTCTTTCCACGATGGCCTTGACTCCGGCCAGGCCAAGCCCAAAACCGGCGCTTTCCTTTCCTTCGCCCGTGGATCGATAGAATGCCTCAAATATGTATGGCAGATCGGCAGGCCCGATCCCGATACCCTGATCTTTGATCTCGACAACAACCTCGTTCCCGGTTTCATACGTGGAGATGGAGATGGCGCCGGTTTCTTTGGAATACTTGATCGCATTGTCCAGCAGATTGGTGAATACTCTGCGCAGTGCAGCCGAATCCGCCTCGATGATCGGAAGAGGCTCGTCTGCATGAAGTTCAAGATGGAGTCCCTTTTCGGCCGCTAGCAAACGATACGTGTCGTACAGCTCGTGAAGCTCTTTATCCAGCGAAGTGGCGCTCAAATTCAAGTTCAGTTTCCCGGCCTGCAACCGGGAAATTTCCAGGAATTGATTGATCAGAGATTCCAATTTCTCCGATTCCCTCTGTATGATTTCGAGGTACTCCCTCATTTCTTGCTGCTCTTGAGGCCTCTTCAGCAGACGGTGGGCGAAGCCGTGAATGCCGATGATCGGTGACTTCATATCATGGGCAATCATGGATATGAAGTTATCGCGCTCTCTTTCAAGGGACTTGATACGACGGATGTCCTGAAAGGCTTCGATTCCGCCGATAAGATTCCCCTTCGTGTCAAACAATCCGGCCGCATGCATTCTGATGGGTATGGTTTCTCCGGACCTGCGTCGGATCGTGGTTTCGATTCCGATCATCGGTTTTTCCCGTTTAAGAACCGATCTCAATGGACACTCCATGTCGCACATTCCACCTTGCAGGATATCCCCGCAAGAACGATGCAAGGCCTCCTGCTCAGTAAAACCCGTGATTTCCAATGCCCGGGGATTGAGGCCCGTGATCTCCAGATGAGAATCCACCGTCATCACGCCAACCGGCACGAGATCAATGACCCATTTGTAGAACGCCAGATCGGTATGGCTTTGGAACGTCTGATTGCTCGTCTTCTGATCCTTATTATTGAACCGGCACAAGCATTGGAACGTATGAATGACCGGATTGCACGGATTTGTATGACATTCTAAAGGATTATATAGACGTCTAAACCCGTTCTTTGTAACAGAATCGACTAAAGTTCCGCTCCAAGAACCCGATAAGGTACATTATACACCACCTTTGGAACCCGATGGGCTTCAGATTTGGAGCCGGCGGACCCCCCTAAATGAAATCCGATCCGAAAAAGCCCGTCACCACAGGAGCCGGAGTCTTCGGGCCGCGGATGCTGCAGGCTTGGAGACATGTTGAAGAGGGGGATACGGCCGGGACATGGTCATTGTGACTGTTTCGAGAAACGAGGAGTAAGAAATGAAGAAGGCGTTATTGTTGGTAGTCGCCGGACTGATCGGTTTGACGTTCGTAACGGGTGCGGTCGCCAAGGCCCCCACCCAAGAGCTGGCGGAAGGTTCCCACCTGAAAGTCTTTATCCCCAGCCTTCCCTACATCTACATTTCCCATGCCATTAACGGCGCCCTACTGCGCCCCGCGGACAACGAGCGCGGCTGGAAGTACGATATGGCCGTAAGCCACAATCAAATCGATGAGAAAACGTACGAATTCACATTGAGAAAAGACGTTCGTTTTCAGGACGGGAGCCCATTCAATGCAGACTCCGTGGTTCTGAACATGGAATACTTCGCCAAGAAACCGATTCTCTTCACCAAGATCGATCAGGTATTCGATCGCGTGGAAAAGATCGACGACTATACGGTTCGATTTCATTTGAAGGAGAAATACGGCCAGTTTCTGAACGATACGATCTGGATGCAATTCTACACCCCGGCCTATTTGGAGAAATTCGGATGGAACGGAAAGGCGACCTGTCCCAATCTCGCCGAGGCGGGACCATACGGGCTGGGTCCCTATATCCTCAAAGAGGGGTATATCGAGGGCGACCGCCAGACTCCGGTGGCTGTCTTGGAGGCCAATCCCTATTATTGGGAAAAGGGATATCCGAAGATCCGGAAAATAACGGTTTACACGGAATTGGACACCAAGGTCGCGCTCGAAAACGTGCTGGACAAGGTTGGCGAGCTGGACATCATGCCGATGCCTTTCTCCGAAAAAGCCAGAACCAACACATCGCCCTATGCGGAGGTGGTGACTGCTCCCTCTACAAACAACATCGCCATTCATTTCAATTTGCGGAACGGCAACAAGCAGTTATTGGACAAGAAGGTCAGAGTGGCCCTGAACCAGGCCATCGACCAGACCGTGCTTCTCCAGAAGTCCTATGATGGAGAGGGCATAACCAAGCCAACACTGGCTTCGCCCCTCTTTCCCGGCGTCGCCGAGGTGGTAAAAACGCTGCGCCCGTATTCCGAGGTTCGTTCGCCGGAACAAATGCAAGACGAACTGAAATCCATTCTGAACGGATTGACATTGAAGGTG
Source organism: Deltaproteobacteria bacterium (assembly GCA_016208165.1). Classification (NCBI taxonomy): domain Bacteria; kingdom Pseudomonadati; phylum Myxococcota; class Myxococcia; species Deltaproteobacteria bacterium. Next base: position 21,104 of record JACQYL010000002.1, on the reverse strand, counting down.
TACACGCAGGATCGATTCATGTTCATCTGGAAGGGCATTGCACGCGATCTGAGGAAGGTGGGCGTCAAGCTGGACTTTGAAATCACCACGAGTGAAAAGGACGTGTTCGCTCAGCTCTTGACTACCAACGCCGGAAAAAACACGAAAGAATGGGACCTGTTGGTGTGGGGATGCGACGACTGGTACTATAACCACCCCTGGTCCGCCTTTCTGGTATACAGGACTCATAACTTCTGGAGCACCATCTTCCCCGATCCGGTGTTGGACGGCTACGTGGACGACATGTTCAAGCTGACGGTGGGAACTCCCGAGTTCACGGCCATCTGTGACAAGATCATGCGGCATGTGTACGATAACGCCTACATGCTGTTCGTGCCCGCTCCCAACAAGGTTCTCGCCGTAAACAAGGAAGTCATCTTCAAGCCATACAAAATGGCGTCCATGCCTTTATGGGAGATCGAAATTACCGACAACCACTGGTCTGTAAAAAAGTAGGCCTGATGTTCAGCCGTACAGCGGCTGAAACCGGACCGAAAGGGCGCGTCCGAAAACACCGGAATGCCGGTTTTCGAACGCGCCCAATCGAACCCCAATTTCATCTAACGCACAGAGGTCGCTCCTTAGGAGACGCATTCTCCACAGGATCCGGCGGACGTCCAATGATCCGGAAGGATCTGCAAGGGAGAACGGACTGACGTTGCCCGCGTTTTCCCCGAATCGGCGATCGGTCTTGGGTGAGCATGATCAGTGTGTCTTCGATCACCCATGGTCTCGGAGACATCGGGCGGCCATGGGATCTATGTTCCGGCTGCACGGATAAGCGTGGAGGAAGAGACCGGTCGGCCGGTAATAGGCCTGCGCAATGGATGCTTCAGGATGAACGCGAGGTCGAATTGGAGGAGGCACAGCATGTTCAAGAACATGAAACTTGGAACTAAACTGCTTGTAGCGTTCCTGGTCGTGGGAGTCATTCCTTTGGCCCTCATCGGAATTATCTCGGTTACCACGGCCGGCGACGCGTTATCGAAGCAGGCGTTCGGCCAGCTATTGAGTCTGAGAGGCATCAAAAAGGCTCAAATTGAAGGTTTTTTCAACGATCTTCAAGGCAACATGGCCAAGCTCATCGAAACGGCGGACACGCTCAGACGAGAAGGATTTGAGAAGCTGCAGGGCGTTCAGAGGATAAAGAAGAACCAGATTGAGGCGTTTTTCAAGCGCGCCGTAGAGGACATTACCGTTCTATCGGCCGGCGAGGACTCGAAGAATCTGTACAACGCCTTTCGACATTACCAGAATGAGGAAGGCATCGGAGCGGACGAGCCCTTCCTGACCGACACGTACGAATATGAAGAAATATGGAAAGAGAAGGGCAAGACGCTAGTCGGGTATGTGGACATTTACGGGTATGCGGATTCATTCATTATCAGTGCGGATCACGGCCATGTCATGTATACGGCAAAGAAATTGCAAGACTTAGGGACGAATCTGAAAACCGGCCCGTACAGCAATGAAGGATTGGCGTCATTGTGGCAAAAGGTAGTCCAGTCCAAAGACATAAAAATCGAAGACTTTCATCCCTACACACCTCGGAACGGAGAACCCACTGCCTTCATAGGCGCACCGATCTTCGATCTGAGCGGAAAGCTGCTGGCCGTGGCGGCTCTCGAGATTTCGCTGGACCCCATCAATGCCGTCATGAAGGAACGGCAGGGAATGGGGGAGACCGGTGAAACCTATCTGGTGGGCGAAGACAAACTGATGCGTTCGGATTCTTTTATGGACCCCACCCATCATTCCGTAGCGGCCTCTTTCGCCGATCGCACGAAGGGAACCGTGGACACGGTGGCCGGCAACGAGGCCTTGTCGGGAAAATCGGGAAACAATGTGGTCGTTTCCTACCATGGCAAGCAGGTCTTATCCGCGTATGCACCCCTCGAGATTGAAGGGTTGAAATGGTGCATCATAGCAGAAATGGACGTTGGCGAAGCTTTTTGCCCAAAGGACGCCCAGGGCGTCGAGTTTTTTGCCAAGTATAGACAATTGAGCGGGTATAAGGACATCTTTCTGATTAATCCGGACGGCTATTGCTTCTATAGCGTGGAGAAGAAACCGGACTATCGGACCAATCTCGTGGACGGTGACTATGCTTCCTCCGGACTGGGCAAAGTCTTCGGAAAAGCGACCCGGTCGCAGAAGTTCAGTTTCGAGGATTTCGCGCCTTATGCTGCCGATAACGGCGAGATCGCCGGCTTCGCGGCGCAAGCCCTTGTCAGCGGAGACGCGGTGGACCTGGTCGTGGCCTGTCGCCTTTCCCTGGACGGAATCAACGAGGTCATGCACCAGCGCGAAGGCATGGGCGACTCCGGGAAAACCTACCTGATCGGAAGCGACAAGCTCATGCGCTCCGATTCCACCATGGACCCGGAGAACCACTCGGTCAAAGCTTCGTTCACCGATCCCTCCAAGGGAAGCGTCGACACGGAGGCCAGTCGGGATGCTCTGGCCGGCAACGTGGGCGGGGGAATCATCACCGATTTCCTCGGGCAACAAGTGCTTTCCGCCTATACGCCGCTGCAGTTCGGCGATGTCAAATGGGCCATGCTGGCGGAAATCAACGAAAATGAAGCATTCGCGGCCGTGGGCAAAATCAAATGGCTGACCGCTCTCATTGCCGTCATCGGTATCGCCGCCATTATCCTGGTCGCCTTTCTGGTCACCCGATCCATAACTAAACCGATCAATCGTCTCATCGCGGGGCTGAGAGATTCGGGAGAACAGGTCGCGGCCGCGGCCAGCGAGGTCTCATCTTCGAGCCAGTCGCTGGCCGAAGGAACGTCGGAACAAGCGGCGTCCATCGAGGAGGTCTCGTCTTCCCTCGAAGAGATGTCTTCCATGACCCGCCAGAACGCCGAGAATGCGGATCAGGCGAACCGTCTGGTCAAAGAAACCGACCAGGTGGTAAAATCGGCCAACGAGTCGATGAAAAAACTCACGGTGTCCATCAACGAGATATCCAAAGCGAGTGTCGAAACCTCCAAAATCATTAAAACCATTGACGAGATCGCCTTTCAGACGAACTTGCTCGCCCTGAATGCCGCCGTGGAAGCCGCCAGGGCCGGAGAAGCGGGCGCCGGATTCGCCGTGGTGGCCGACGAAGTCCGCAATCTGGCCATGCGGGCGGCGGATGCGGCAAAAGACACCACCGGCCTGATCGAAGTCACCATCCATAAGGTCAAGGACGGGACACAACTCGTGTCCTCGACCAACACGGCTTTCGGCGAGGTGGCGACCAGGTCGGCAAAAGCCGGTGCGCTGGTCGAGGAGATCGCCACTGCTTCCAGGGAGCAGTCTCAAGGCATCGAGCAGGTGAACAAGGCCGTCAACGAAATGGACAAGGTCATTCAGAGAAGCGCGGCCAATGCGGAAGAATCGGCCGGCGCTTCGGAAGAGTTGAGTAGTCAGGCCGAACAATTAAAGGATTTTGTGGGCCAGTTGACCGCGCTTGTTGGAGGAAAAGTCCGGGCAGGCGGAACCGGCGAACGGCCGAGCCCAGGGGGGCCCTCCAAATCCCGCGTGCGTCGGGAAGCGGGAACCTCCGCCGAAACCTCATCAGGTAACGAGCCGGCCATCCGCGGAAATGGAAAAGAGGTCACTCCCGCAGACATCATCCCAATGGATGACGATGACCTGAAGGATTTCTGATCACGACGGCGTAGCCGATCCCTGCGGAGCCATCGCCACCCGGTTCGCCTTATAGAAACCGGCGCAGAAAACAAGCAACCGGAAAGGCCCATCGATCGGGGCCTTTCCGGTTCTTTGTGCGGCGGACGGCAAATGCGCCGCCCAAACAGTTTGATGGTGATTTGGGAACCCGTTTTTCAAAAAGGGCTGCTGATCGCCCGATTACGTTACAACCGCCTTACGAGGCTTCTGATGAGCCCGAATGCCGGGGAATCTTTCCGGGACAGGTATTCTGTCTCGGCAGAGGCCAGGAGTTCAGGCCGGCGGCTCAAAACCAGACGCGCGGCCATCTCCGCGGCTTCACCCGTAAGCTGAGCGCATTGATCGAAGTGGGCCTTGTCGTTCCCTTTCACTTTTCTGGTCAGGATCCGGCAGCAACTGCTCTTGAATTTGCTCGTGAAGGCGTCATGCAGTTCCTTGGCGGCGGTTCGCACCTCTTTGCGCTGCTTGTACGGCTTGGCGCCGCCGAGGAGTAAGCCCAGAGCCAGGACGGCCCCACTCAAAGCGCCGCACAGACACCCGCTCTCCCCCAGGCCCACGGTCAAACCCGACGCCAAGCCCACCGCCTGAGCTTCGGTCAATCCTCCCCCCAAAGACCGGTTCATGGCCACCAACACCGCTTCGGTACACAGGAGCTGTCTCGTGCGGTAAAGACTCTCCGCCCGTTCCCGAATTTGCAGGACCACCGTTTCCACCTGCTCACTCACCGAAACCCCTCCCATGGACCCCGCTTTTCAGCCACAGCGGCAACGAATGCAACGCCGCTATTCCACCGCTTCCATCGGATATTTTGCGCCCTTCCAGGCAAAGATGCCGCCCGGATACCGAACCACGTTCTTATACCCGAGCTTTAAAGCCCATGCCGCGCCGTTGTGGCTGCGGGTGCATTTCACGAATCCGCAGTAGATGACGATCAGTCTGTCCTTGTCGGGTCCGAGCAGTTGGATGAAGTCTTCCTGGGTCTTGGCCCCCGTTTCCTTCGTGTCCCACGCGTTCATGTCGGGTATGGGAAAGAGAAACTGTTTGGCGCCGGGAACATGTTCCTTCTTGTAGCTGTCCTCGTACGGCATGGTGTCGATCATGAGCATGTCCTTGCCCTCGTCCATCCACTTTTTCAGCTCGTCCGTGGTCACGACGTCGTAACCGCCCCGCTGCACCTCCCGGACCAGCTTGACGGCCTCCCTTTCCTTTTCCAATTCCTGCTCGAATTTGTCGTCGAATAACGCTTGAGCCCCGGGCGCCATGGCCAAAGCCCACACCGCCGCGATCGTCAATACCCACATCCATTTGAACCTGCGCATCTTTACCTCCCCTTCCGTTTGATTCCGTTTCGTTGCACCCGGCTCCAGGGTCTGAAAAACCGGACCGGATGGAGGAACCGCCACCCATAGAGAAACGTCACGCCCGCCAGCATAAAGCAGTCCCGCACCAGGGCCGAACGGAGGCCGTGGAACGCCTCTCCTTCAGGGTCACCGGGACCGAAGCAGCCGCAGTCGATGTCAAGACCGAGAGCGATTCCGTAGGACAGAACACCGATGAAGCCCAGGATGAGTCCGGTGATGGTACCGAGACAACCGCGCACCTCGAGGATCAGGCCCGCCGCGGCCACGATCTCCACAACCGGCAACAGGACCGCAAGGGGCTCGATCGCCGGACTGGGTACAAGACCGAACGCGCCGATGGTGAGCGTGAGCGCTTTGAGGTCTTGCAGCTTGAGGATTCCCGCCGCGAGGAACAGCCCGGCCAGGATCCATTTGATCGACCGGTACAGCCAGACCGAATGCACGGTTCGCCTTACTACGACCGGAGGAATCGCAGGTTCCGTACCAGGCTCTTGAAAAACGCGATCTGCTGCGTTGAGCTTCATCCCTCGTCACTGCGACGTACTCTATGTACGACTCATTCCTCGGGATTTGCGCGCCTTGCATGTCATCGTTTTTCAGCAGCCTGTAGCAACCAGACTTTTTCGCCGGGCCGATCGGGGCGGGGGTGAGGGCAGCTGTTGTTTGAATCCGATTTCGGTTTGAAAGCGCGAAAGAACGCTTTTTGGAGAGCGGATCCATACCGTTCTAAGGAGGTATGCCTCCGATTCCAGGGACATCTTACCTATTTGCGAACAGGCTTCAGCGTAGAACACAACGCAAGGCTTTATCTTGTATGATGTCCCCTGATTGCAAAAGCACGGCGGAAATAGGTATGGTGTCCCCCGATCGAAGCCGTTGGGTTTGGACGGCTTGCCTAATTCCGCGCGAACGTATATCGTGGGAGAATATTTATTCCATACAAACAAAGGAGTACTCATGCAGCCCAAGACCATCTCTCAAGGTAAACCCGGCGAAAAATTCGTCACCGATTACAAGACCATCATCGAAGCGGAGCAAAGCCAATTCTGTCAAATTACAGCCAATACCCTCCCGATTTTCCTCACGGACGAGGCCGCCCAAGCCAAAGGGTGGTCGGGACGCATGGTCCCCGGCGTAATGACCATGTCGTGCAGCATCGGACTGCTCGAGCAGGCCGGATTTCTGGACGACGTCATTGCCTTTATGGGGGCGGATAAGCTGCGCTACCTTGCGCCGGTGTACGTCGGCGATACCATACACGTGGAAGTGGAATTCATTGAAAAACGTCCCATCAAGGACGGCAGCCGCAACGTGATCATCTATAAGTACAAAACGTATAACCAAGACGGCCTTGCCGTGCTTGAAGCCCAGAATGCCTGAATGTGCTGATTGCGGTTTCCGGTCGGAAACTGTAGAAATTGGAATCGATTTCTTGCCGCGGGCGTGGACGAGGAAGAAAGGAACCTGTTACAACGGCGCGAGCGTACGGGCCGGCCCTTGGGAAGCGCACATTTCCTCGATCAATTATCATTGAGGTGCAATAGTGAGCAGCAAAGATTTGCTGGATCCCATTACGCCGGGTGAAATCCTACGAGAAGATGTCATGGAACCCTTGGGCATCAGCATAAACCGGTTGTCGCGGGATCTTGCCGTACCACTGAATAGAATCAGTGAGATTGTCAACGGCAAACGGAGCATAACCGCTGATACGGCGCTAAGGCTGGAGCGGTATTTTGGAGTTGAGGCCCAGTTTTGGTTGAATCTGCAATCTGAGTTCGACTTGAGGTTGATCAAACGCAAGATTGGGAATGACATTGAACAGCGAATTATCCCCGTAAACAGAGCAAAAGAGCCAACGTCTCAACTAGAACCAAATTCCGGGACATAACATAAGTCTGTTATTGCAATTGGCACGCAAACTGCATATAATTTGTAATACAGAAATGCGCAACCTTCCGCTGCAGCGCAACTCGCGTATTTCTTTGGATCGGGAGCAAGACAAAAGAACACGGGGCTACTGGCATCCGACTCCGACAATGATGAAGAAGATGCCTTGGCGAAAGACAGGGGGAGACGTGGCCCTTTTGGTCAGGGAAGAACAACATGAATAAGGGCCGGTCCGGAGGGGCGGTTTGCGACGAGGCTTCGCTGTGCTATGCCGTGGCCCGACCGCCGCTACATATGATCACGCTTCTGCTCCTACCGCTCCCCTGGGAACGCCGAGCCCCAGCTCGGCAAGAACCTCCCTCGCAATGGAAATCGACGCGGCATAACCGCGGTCCATCCGATTGCACGGGTACGATTATTCGCAGGCCGGGGTGTATTTCGTGACTATTTGCGCCTGGAACCGGGAATGTCTATTCGGCAACGCCGTGAAGGGAAAAAGGACGTTGAAGCAGTTCGGCGAAATGGTTGCCGAGTCGTGGGAATGGTTGGCGACGCGTCACGGTTATGTGGAATTGGATGAATGGATGATCATGCCCAATCATATGCATGGGATTATCGTTATTACCGACGTATGTAGGGGCGATCACGACGATTTCGTATTCCAGTGATCGTTCAAAGGCGTTTTTTTGCTTTTCGTCGAGCCACCCGGGGCAGCGAAAACGAAGACGACTAAGAATCTATCGAGGGCGCATGCCGACAGATTATTAGCAGGAAAGAACGTCAAGCAGGAGAATTCGTTCGAGGGCGGATCTGTGCCTTTTCCGGGCGGCTTCTTGGGTGTGAGCTACTTGTTGATGAGCGCCATCCAACGTGACATTACTTCCGCTACGCCGTTACCGGTGTATCCATTGACCAGTCCAAAACCCTCCAGACAATAACCACATTCTATTATCATGTTCACAAATTCGTCGTCTTCCCGAAGCTGAGCGAGCTTGTCCGCTTCCCCCCTGATCAAAATGAAACCGTTCATATCGCCCCCGTGGTGAGCGAGAATAACCGGTTCGAAATTCTCGATACGTCCGTTTGCCTGCAGCTTGCCATAGGTCTCCATCGCCTTCTGAAACAGTTGCGCAGCTTGTTTTTCCCTGCCGGCGACGGGACGGTTCCATCCAAGGAACAGTACTCTGTCCGCCATGATTGTCCTCCTTCCGGATTTTTTCGGGTTTGTTTTGGTAGATGACCGGCAACGCAACAGTCCCTGACGGAAAAAAACACCGTCAGGGCGTTGTTAGGCCCATTTTGAGGGGGGTATCCATGCTGGAATGCTCGTTTATGGATTTGTCTTATTATAGGGGCGATCGCCGATTCCTGGCAAGTGTAAAAAAGATGTTACCCCAGATTATACGGCAACCTCCTTGAAAAAGAGGTTCCGCACGGATTTTTCGCTGTTTTGAAGTCCTTCCCATGTTTCGAAAGCACGAAAAGGGTGCAAAGCCGCTCAAGACACCGCTGATGCATTCTCCAAACCTGTTTGGAACCCTTTTCACGTGGGAAAAAGGGGACGGGGTTGATTTTGCGCGTTTCTACTCTTCAACGGACAGCTAAGGAAGTAACGGAGTTCGGTACATCGCCGCAAACCCTCAAGGTTCGGGCGCTCTTATACTATCGGGCTAAACGAGAGTTTGGGGGGACCCTCTCCGAGAGAGCCGGGAGGCCCAAGATCTTTCTACCGTCGGCAAGTCTCTTGTCGGAATGGGGTGAACAAATAGAATAATGATCCAGTTTGATTGGAGAAAGATGGTATAAAGGTATGGACGTCCCCATTATTTCTTTATTATTGCAAGAAATTCCGAACTTAAGATGACTTAGTCCTCGTGGCCGTTCGGGGTCGATCCTCGCTCCGGGCACGAAGTTGGGCCGAGCTGGGGCTCGGCGTTCCCGGGGAAAAAAGGATCAAGTCTCGTTTTGACTCTTATTAGGCCAACATCACAGGATGAACCGCAGCGAAGAGTCGGTGTCCGTATCGCCGCCTACAACATATAGTATCCGCCCCTCCTGCCCTCAAAGTAACGAATACTGCTATGATCTGGCCCAAATCGGCAAGTCCAATAAGTGCGAAATATCGGACGAAACGGTGAACGATGAGCCCTCGGATTTGGCGCGTCCTCCCTTTGGCGATCGCTTTTCGTCCTGTCATCGTGTCGCCGGCTCGACACGGTCGTCGTGATGGGAGGAGCGGCCGTAAGGACGGACAAGCCATTCTATGATGAAGGGTTTCTCCAGCGCTCCGGAATCCGATGAGCTTCCGGTTCGATCTCCATCCGCGCATCTATTCTTTCATGCCCTTTCGCCGGCCGTTCATCATGCGCGGTTGTTGAAATCCTTGGGAAGCCCGGAGGCTTCCCAACGAGCGGTGCATCGTGGCTCAGGATGATTCGATGTCTTGAGCTTTACCCCAGAAGGGAAAGCGGCCGCAGGTGATGCTGCGAATCTCTTCTTTCGGGATCCCGACTCCGGCCTGTGTGGCAAATTTCATTTTTCGGGTGATCTCAACGACTCGTTTTGCCATGGTTCGAATCCGGAGCATGCCTGCGGTATCCTCCAGTGCGCCGTTTTCGAGATAGTCCGGCCTTTGACCGAAAGCCGCGGTGCTCACGCGCGCCCAGCCGCGAAAAACGGGCAACATGAGGTAATTGTGCCCCAAGGCTTCGAGCGTCATCAACGCCATTTCCTCGCCCACTCCGAACCAGGACACCACATAGGTTCCCAACACCTTGTCGCGAAGCTCGCCGCTGAGAAACACCATGTAGCGGGCCCTGGACATGAGATTGATCATCCACGGAGGAATGGTATGGGTCCACACCGGGGTGCCCCAGATCAGCCCATCGGCCTCGATCATTTTCCGGATGATCCAATTGGCGTCGTCTTTGTATTTGCAGGGTTTTCGGTTTTCGATACACCATTGGCAATGCTTGCAGACCATGATGTCCTTTCAAAAAAAAGACCATGGATCAGCCGTAGATTAAAGCGGTTGGCGTCCCGTTGTCCTATCCGCCTCCGCCTTTTTCGAATCCTGAACCCGCAGAGACGGGAAAAACGAAAAAGCCCGCCGATCCAAGATCCGGGCCAACCCTTCACCGGTTTCAGGTGAATGGTTCAGGGCCGAACGCCACACCAGATCGCTCTCCATGCAAAGATAGACGCACAAGTCCGGATCCGCCCGGCGGAGTCGCGCCGCCATGCCGGCGTAGATCTCTTGCCGGATGGGTCTGAAATACCGTGTCTTTCCGTCCAAGCCCCGGATAAATTCTTCTGAAAATATGGCGGATTGGGGGTGCCGCTTTCGGGCGACAACTTTCAAGTCCGGCATATATCGAAGACACCCGAGACTGATCCAGATCACCCCGGCCGGATCCACATGGTCGAATATCATCCGGATGGTTTCCCCGTATTCCGCCTCCCAGCCGGGATAATGAATAATGGGATCAAAATGGAACCCCAGCTTGAAGCCGCGGGCCCGGCATCGCTCCGCCGCTCGAAGGCGCTGTTCGAGGCTTGCGGCTCCGTGCTCTTCGGAGCGGACGATACGACGGCTGTTCATGGAAAACGAGACCACAATGCGGTCCGGATCATCCAGTTCCAGCAGAGTACCGATGTTATCCGTTTTTGTCTTGAATTCGATCATCAGATTGGGTTCGCCCTGGATCACCGGGACGATGCGGTCCACGAATCGAACCAGGTGCTCGATATAGAGACTGTCCGTGAATTCCCCGGTCCCCAATCGAAAGAGGCGGTCCGGGTGGGATCGAGCTTCCTGTTTCAGCTCTTCAATCAACCGGTCCTGATTCGCGAAAACGCGCAGGCGATGGTCGTTCAGATAGGATTGGAGTATGCAGTATGAGCAATTGAGCGGGCACCCGGTGCCCACATGAAGAATTTGATACCCGCAGCAGATGTAGTTCTGAGTTCCCGGACACGGCCGGAGGAAGGGTCCTTTGTTTTCCGCCAGCACCAGGGTCCGTTTGGCTTCAAGATCGTCCAGCGCCGGTGGTTGGACCAGTGGTTTCGCCCCGACTCTCGAGGCGAGTGGAGAAGATTCAACGCTCGGTTCAACATATCTTTTCGTGGGTTTGAACACGGTTCGCACGCTCAATCGATTCGCTGTCCGGAAGCATCCGGACCAGAGAGCATTTCTGATGGGGAAAGGGCTCCGCAGCGCCCGGCCGGTCGGCGCCGGGTCAAAACGTCTTGAAAAGGAACACAGGGAAATCCGCCTCGCACGGATATCAAACGTCCTTCCTCTCGACGATCAAAGCCCGTCCACGATGTCGTACAGCTTTTCCACACCGCCGCTTTCGAACACCCGGTTCAATTCCCTAACCGTCTCGAGCAACTCCGCGCCGTTGGCGGCGTCCATGGTCACGCGCAGCCCTTCGGCTTCGAAAAAAGGCGCGTGGGCAATGCGTACTCTGCCGGGCAGACGCAACTCCCGAAGCTGCTCGTCAAAGGCGGTTTCCGCGGCTTTCAGGCGAGGGTTGAGCTGATCCTTGAGCCACCGCTTCATTCGATCGGCTTTTTGCGGCCTGCTCCATGCAGGGTGATCCAGCAACCGCCGGACGTCTTCGTCCTCGAGGACCCGGCGGGCCGACACTCCGTCCCGGAGGCACAAGTCGCGCAGCATCTCGAGGAATTCCTTCTGCTGGTTCAGATTCAGGTTGAGGTACGTGAGACACTCGAACACGGGCATTCGATCTGATTCCGGGAACTCGGTCAGGTAGATGGCCGGATCCGGAAAAATCCGCCCGTCCACTAAAGCCAGAAGAACCGGCTCAGGCAGACCGGCGGTCTTCTTCATGCGTTCCAGCTCCCTGAGATGCGGGTGGAGCCCCAAGGCCGGCATCACATTCTCCATGGTTTTTTCCGATCCTTGAAGCAAACTGAAGGCATCCACGGCCCTGGCTTTTTCCACGATGTTGAAGCCTCGGTGCGAGAGGTTTTCCCAGAACGCCAGTGAGAGCCGGTCCATCGGATCGAGGGACCGGTCCAACACTCGACAGGGAAGGATTTCCACTCCCAGATCGACCAACGCCTCGATGCGGCGGAATCCGCTCAGAACCGTAAGCAAATCATCCTTGCCGCGGCAGACAACCGGGGGTTGAACGAGGCCGATGGCCTGAATGGAGCGAAGCAAGGGTTCCAAATCCCGTCCAAACGACAGGCAGTGAGAACGTTCCGAGAGATCCAGCCGGGATAGAGGCACGGATTCCGTGGACGCATGTACGAAATCATCGGATAGGGGCGAACTCATGTTCTTCTTTCAAGACGAAACGTATGGTTTATGGTTACGAATCAGTTGCTCCGGGATTCTAATCCGTTGGTGCCCAAGATGGCAATATGGTATACTTAAATTTATGGAAACGATTTGGATCATTGGAATAGGCCAATTCGGTCTACACGCCCTTCGGAGTCTGTCTTCCAGCCGAACGGACGCGCACTTTGTGCTGATCGACCCCCTTCAGGAACAGTTGGACAAGGGCCGGGGGCCCAACCGTACGCTGCATCCCGGTGACGGAGTGGCCTTCGTGCTCGAGCATCTCGAGCACGATCGGGGTCCCGACTGGATCATTCCCGCAGTGCCCGTTCATCTGGCCGCGGAGTGGGTTCTGGGCCGGCTTGGCCCGAATAGACTGCGTCGAATCACGTTTTCGTCCGATATCGAGCCGTTATTGCCCCACCCCATCCGTGGCTCCAACGGAAATATATATGTCAGCCATGCCGATTTCCGGTGTCCGGACCACTGTCCCGAACCCGCGAACCTGTGTACGGTGACACAAAAGCCAAGGCAACGCAACATGTTCGACCTGCTCGGCGAAATCCGTTTACCCGATCTCGAAGCGCTGGTCATTCGGAGCCACCAACTCGGCCCCGGTGTAGGAGGATACCGGCCGGCGGCTCTGTTCGAACTGTTGTCCCGGGTCGAGAACGCTCGAGGCCGCCTGTTCATCGGTACGGCATGCCGCTGTCACGGCGTTCTGACCCCTTTCGAACGCATTCAACCGGCCCGGGGGAAGACGTCCGGCAACGATGAAACATCCCATCCGGCGGAGTAACTTGTGCACATCAAAGGGAAACGAATACTGTTAGGAGTTTCCGGAGGCATTGCCGCGTATAAGTCGGCTTTTCTCCTGCGGGAATTGATGAAAAGGGGCGCCCTGGTCAAGGTCGCCATGACATCGGCGGCCCAGAAGTTTGTGACCCCGTTGACGTTTCAGACCTTGTCCGGGGAGGAAGTGATAACGGACACCTTCCAGGAGACCGTGGGATACGTTCTGCACGTGGCCATGGCCGAGTGGGCCGATTTGGTCGCCGTTGTTCCGGCCACCGCCAATATCATCGGGAAATTGGCCAACGGCATTGCGGACGACTTCCTGACCACACTCGCTCTGGCCACACGGGCCAAACTGCTGGTTTGCCCGGCCATGAACTCGAACATGCTGTTGCATCCGGCCGTGCAGAAGAACCTGAACGCGCTGATCGCTCTCGGATACTCGATTCTTCCTTCGGGCACGGGCGATTTGGCCTGCAAAACCGAAGGACCCGGCAGGTTGGCCGAAGTTGAGGACATATTGGCCGAAATCGAGCATCTTCTTTCTCCCAAGGACTTTCAAGGCATCCGCTTTCTGATCAGCGCCAGCCGGACGGAGGAGTATCTGGACCCGGTTCGCTGCCTGACAAACCGTTCCTCAGGCCGCATGGGGTTCGCCGTGGCAAAGGCCGCCCTTCGAAGAGGCGGAGAGGTTTGTCTGGTTACGGGACCGTCGGAGGAAGCGGATATAAAAGGGGTTCGAACGATTCGAGTGGTCAGCGCCCGCGAGATGAGAGAGGCCATGCTGGCCGAGTACGAAGCGAGTCAGGTGGTGATCAAAACGGCGGCCGTTTCGGACTTCAGGCCCGCCAGGGAGCCGAAGGCCCAGAAGATAAAGCGGGAGGCCACGGAGCCGGAGATCCGGCTCACGGAAAATCCGGACATACTCCGGGAATTGGGCCAGAAGAAGACGCACCAGTGTCTGGTCGGCTTTGCCGCGGAATCGGAAGCCCTTTTGATGCATGCAAACCGGAAGATGAAGAACAAGAACCTCGATTTCATCGTTGCGAACGACATAACCCAGGACGGCTGCGGATTCAGGTGTTCCACAAACAAAGTAAAGATCATTCACAGGGACGGTCGGGTCGATGATATCCCGTTTCTGGAAAAGATCGAGACGGCCCATATGGTGCTGGATCGCGTGCGAACCTGGATCCTGGAAAGAGACGCATCCGGAATGAACCCTTAATTCACGGCAATGATTCACCGGCGCTATTCTTTGAGCTTTTTCCCGGCGCCCCTTCAAGAACTTTCAGGCCGGCGCCGGCCTGCCGGAGACGCCACAAGGCAATTGACGTATGAGGGATGCGCCCGGACCTTTGGCGCGGGATATATGGACCCAAAGCTGAATCGCCTTTTACATTTTTACAGATCCATCGGAATTCGGGAGATCTTTGTTCCTCCCGATCTTGCGGACGCCCTCGGACCTGGTTCCGTGCGAAAAAATTCTCCGGGCAGGCCCGAGACCTTGGGCGCGTTGCAACAGGAATGGGCCGGTTGTACCCGCTGCAATCTCTCCGAGAATCGTCACCTGCTTGTGTTCGGTGAAGGAAACGAAACCGCGGATCTTATGTTCGTGGGAGAAGGTCCGGGCAGGGATGAAGATCGTCTTGGCCGGCCCTTCGTGGGATTGGCGGGGGAACTGCTCACTAAGATCATACGGGCCATGGATTTGTTGCGCGAAGAGATATACATAACAAACGTGGTCAAATGCCGCCCCCCCCGAAACCGCACCCCGTTCCCTGAAGAAATCGAAACCTGCAATCCGTGTTTGAGGAGCCAGATCAGGATCATCAGGCCGAAGATCATCTGCGCCCTTGGCCTGGCCGCGGCGCAAACCCTTTTGCAGTCAGCCGCCCCCATCTCCATTCTACGGGGCCGGTTTCATTCCATGGGCGAGATCAGGGTCATGCCCACGTATCATCCGGCCTACCTGCTCAGAAATCCATCGAAGAAAAAGGATGTCTGGGACGACATGAAGCAGATCATGGGGGCGTTGGACCTGATGAAAAAAACATCGCCACGGAGTTCAGCATGAACGGCACCTGCGTGTACACGAGCCGAGCCTTTCCGGCTTGTTTTATCTTGGTCTTTTTATGCACTCTCTTCTCGACCTCCTATGCACTTGGTAAAACGGTCCGAGTCGCCACAGTGGACAGCAGCATCAACCCAGGGGTGGCTCTTTTTATCGAGCGGACCATCAAGGACGCTCACGTAGCCGACGATGAGTGCCTCGTAATCCAGCTGGACACGCCCGGAGGACTCGCCGACTCCATGCGTTCGATTGTCAAATCCATTATGGAATCCGATGTGCCGGTGGTCGTATACGTGGCCCCGAGCGGAGCCAGAGCGGCCAGCGCAGGCGTGATCATAACCATTGCAGCCCACGTGGCCGCCATGGCTCCCGGCACGAACATCGGCGCTGCGCATCCGGTGGCCATGGGTAAGGAAATCGAGGGCGCCATGGCCAAAAAAGTGGAAAACGACATGGTAGCCTACGCCAGAAGCATTGCCGACGAGAGGGGACGAAACGCGGACTGGGCTGAAAAGGCCGTACGTGAAAGCGTGTCGATCACGGCAGATGAGGCCTTGAAAAACAAGGTTGTCGATCTTGTAGCCGGCAACATCGAGGAATTGCTGCCGAAAATCAATGGGCGCACCGTGCTCGTCAAAGGGAAGCAACGGGTGATAGACGTCGCCGGCGCGACCGTGACGTATGAGGAGGAGAGCCTTCGGGAGAAGATTCTGCGTACTATAGCGAACCCGAACATCGCTTATATCCTGATGATGCTGGGAATGGTCGGACTCTATTTCGAGCTGGCGAACCCCGGCGCGGTTTTTCCCGGAATCGTAGGAGCCATATCGCTCATCCTCTCCTTTTATGCGTTTCAGACCTTGCCGGTCAATTACGCGGGCGTCCTGTTGATTATCCTCGGCCTCATCCTCTTTATCCTGGAGATCAAAATCGCCAGCTACGGGATGCTCACGATCGGAGGACTGACTTGTCTTGTTTTGGGATCCATGTTTCTATTTCATAGTGACAGCCTGGGTTTGGTTCGCGTGTCCTGGCAGGTGCTCGTGCCTACGGTGGCTGTTGTAACTCTGTTCTTCACGGTCGTTCTTGGGTTGATCGTCAAAGCCATGCTGCACAAACCCACCACGGGTTTAGAAGGCTTGCTCGGAGAAGAAGGCCAGGTAACGCAACTGGCGGATTCGGGCGAAATCAAAGTGTTCGTACATGGAGAGACCTGGAACGCGGAAAGCGATGAGAGGCTCGAGTTGGGCGATCGGATCCGGGTAGTCGGGAAAAAGCAATTTTTTCTTCAAGTGAAGAAGGCCGTACGATCACAGGGGGACTGAGTTTACGAACCATTCATTGTAGTGAGGTCCTTTTGGGGGCTTCACCTGTTTTCCATGGCGGAAAGCCGGGAATCCGACGGGTGACCGCCAAACGTTTCTCCTAAGTCGATAAAACGAGCGGACCGGACCCCGGTTGCCCGCGTTGGGAGGTTGCCATGAACATGTATGCGTTGATTCTGATTCTTGTCCTCGTGATTATGTTTCTCAGTTCGGCCCTGAGGGTATTGCGGGAGTACGAGCGCGGCGTCATTTTTCGACTCGGACGGCTCATCGCTTCCAAAGGACCCGGCTTGATCATTCTGATTCCGGTTATCGACCGCATGGTAAGAGTCAGCCTTCGCTTGGTGGCCATGGATGTGCCGCCGCAGGACGTGATCACCCGGGACAATGTTTCCGTGAAGGTCAATGCAGTGGTTTACTTCAGGGTCATGGATTCGAACAAGGCGATCGTCGAAGTGGAGGACTTTCTCTTCGCAACGTCTCAATTGGCGCAAACCACCTTGAGGAGCGTTTGCGGTCAGGCGATGCTCGACGAACTTCTGGCCGAGCGGGAGAAAATCAATCAGGAACTGCAGAGTATACTCGACAAACACACGGATCCATGGGGCATCAAGGTCTCCAACGTTGAAGTAAAACATATCGACCTGCCAACGGAGATGCAGCGCGCAATGGCGAGACAGGCCGAAGCGGAGCGCGAGCGACGCGCGAAGATCATCGCGGCCGAAGGCGAGTTCCAGGCATCCGCCAAACTGACCGAGGCGGCGGCGATCATCGCGGAACATCCCATAGCGCTTCAACTTCGCTACCTGCAAACATTGAAGGAGATTTCAGCGGAGAACAACTCCACTACGCTGTTTCCGATTCCCATCGATCTGCTGACGCCTTTTATTAAAATGGTTGAAGATCGAAACAAAAAGGACTAATAAGCGGTCCATGAGGACCCGTGGCAGGGTCTATCGAATTTGAACGTGACAGGGAGGAAAGAATGGCTGAAGAAACCAAACAAGCGACGGACGTAAGTTCGCTCGAAAAGATGACCGTCAAGGACTTGCGAAACCTTGCGCTTCAGATCGGTGGCATCACAGGCGTTCATGCGATGAAAAAAGATGAACTGCTGAAAGCCATTAAAGAGATCAAGGGGATCGAGGATGTAACGACCCCGAACGAGTACCGGTCTCAAACGAACCGGAAGCTCAAAGCCAGGATCAGGGAATTGCAGGGACGGAAGGAAGAAGCACGCACCGCCAACGACAGAAAGAAAGTCAATATTATACGTAGAAAAATCAACAAGTTGAGGAAAAAGACACGAAGAGCGGCGTGAGGCGGCGATGGCCATCGACCGACAACAGGCCCTTGATTTGCTGAAGCAACACACCAGCGAGGAGAACCTGCTCAAGCACGCGTTGGCCTCGGAGGCCATCATGCGCGCCTTGGCGGAGCGTCTGGGCGAAGACCCGGAACGCTGGGGCATGGCCGGTTTGCTTCACGATGTGGACTACGACCAGACGAAAGACCGTCCTGAAAAGCATACGCTGGTGGCTGAGCCGATCCTTCGGGATGCCGGAGTGGATGATGAAATGATCCAGGCCGTAAAAGCTCATAATGCGGAAGCGCTGGGAATCGCTCGGGATACGAAAATGGCTTTGGCCCTTACCTGCGCGGAAACCATGACGGGAATGGTCATTGCCGCAACGCTCGTGTATCCGGATAAAAAGATCCGGAGCGTGAATCCGAAATCCGTCATCAAGCGCATGAAAGAAAAGCAGTTCGCCCGTAGTGTGAATCGGGACCATATACGACTGTGCGAGCGAATCGGCATTCCCCTGAACGAGTTCGCGCAGTTAAGCGTGCAAGCGATGAACGGGATCTCCGACGATCTGGGTCTGTAACTCCGGAACCGTATCGACATACGACGTACCCTCACCCCAATTATATGAAAACAGCGGATCTTTGCGTGTATGAGACCAGGGTGAACCACTCGGGCGCACAGTGGAAAACGGTCTTGTGTGTGTTTCTTTTGGCGGGCGCAGTGGCTTGCGCCCACGGCTTGAGCAGGGATGCGAAGTCTCTGGTGGACTATGACGGTACGGCTTTGGACGTACAACAATCGCCAAAAGAATTCATGGGAAGAGTAGTGTTGTGGGGCGGTCGAATCATCGAAACCCGGGTTCTCAAGGAGCGTACGGATGTTTATGTTCTGCAACAGCCGCTGGACTTGGATGACAGGCCTCTCTCTTCCGACGACTACCTCGGCCGGTTTATCGTCCGGTCGCCGGAACTCTTAGACCCGGCGGTATTCAACAAAGACCTGATGGTCAGCGTTGTGGGGACCCTGATGGACGGGGAGGTGTCCAACATCGGGGAACGCGAGTATATCTACCCGGTGATCGAGCCGAAAGAGGTAAAAGTCTGGGAACCGAAACAGGATGCAACACCCATGTTCCACTTCGGTTTCGGCTTTGGCACCCAATTTTAGGAGACGTCATGCCTTCCGGTGTGACCCGTTGCGGACTGCTTTTCGTGCTTCTGTTGATTGCGGCTTGCTCCTCGGTGTCCAGGGAGTATCGGCAGGAAGCCGAGCCCAGGGTCGATTTCGAGGCACTGAAAAGCGAACCCGATCGTTATATCGGTAGGACGGTCATCTTGGGCGGATATATTATCGAGACCGAAATCACGGCCACGCATTCTTATATACATGTCCTTCAGACTCCGCTCGATATTTCCGACCTGCCCGGCGACCGGGATCAGTCTCGCGGTCGATTCATTGTCCGGAGCGACAGGTACCTGGATCCGGAGATCTACGCAAAGGATCGGCTTGTGACAGCGGCGGGGAGCGTTCTGGGGAGCCGGCAAGTGGAGGTGGGAACCCGGACGCTAGTGGTTCCTCTCATAAGCGGGGAACAGATCGTTCTGCACCCGGACTACACTCGGCTCAGGGAGCGGTACTACGAAGGACCTTTCATACCTTACTATTTTGATCTTTATCCGTTTTATTACCCGCCGTACCGGTTTTGACGGGGATTTCCCCCTCCGTCCGCCGGTGTTCCTTCCCATTTCGCAGCAGCACATGCTCCAACAGCAACACGGAAACAATCCCTACCACCATTCCGTTGCCGACCATCACTCGCAACCAAAGCGGAAGCAAGTCAAGAAACGGCTGAGGCAAAATGGACGCCGCGGTCCCCAGAATCAGTGGGACTCCTGCTACATAGTAATCGCGTGATGATAGCTCGCCCTTTTTTCGAAATACGATAGACATGCCCACCATCAATTGCGACCCCATGGCCACCATCAAAGCCGCCCCGACCACGGGAAGGGGAATGGCCGCCAGGAACGCGTTAAGCTTTTCGCACAAAGCCGCCACCAGGACGATCCCCCCGCATGCGGTCAGCGCAAATCGACTACCGACTCGGGTTGCGAACACGACCCCGGGACTGAGAGCATAACTCACCGTGCCCAAGGTTGGAACCACTCCGGAAACAGCCCCTCCCAATCCGGTGAATCCGATACCTCGATGCAACTTGCTCTCAAGATTTTCGTTGCCCACCACTTCAGCGATACTGTAAATGCTGCCCACCTCGTTCGCCACCACCGCAAGATAAGCGATCATAAACGTGGCAATACTTACGGCATCGAGTTCAGGTTTCGGGCCCCAGAACGGTCGGGGAAAACGGAACCAGGTCTGGGAAGCCGTATCCGGCAGAGAGAACTTTCCAATCGCCATCATGAGTGCGGCGCCCAGGACAATGGCCCATAAGAAAGAATAGGTTCGGTGAATCGTTTTCAATCTGTAGGTGAACAATATCATAGTCGCCATGATCAGCGCCGAGACCAGCAACACAGACGGATCCCCGTGGGGATGTCCGCTGCTTCGACCCAGGATCAGAGGCAGCATGAAGGGGATCAGGGAAAGGGCTATCAGGGAAGTGATCACACCGACCACAAGGTCGGTAAACAGGTTCTTGATGTATCTGAACAATCCCAGAAACCCCAAAAGCGCCGTAAGGATGCCACCACAAATGAATCCGCCGGAAATCGACGCAAGCCCCAGCGGGGCGAGCGCGATGAGCACCAGCATGATGACCGATGATGGTCCATCCAACAACGGAAGTCGATGGCCGAACAAGGTCTGCAGGACCATAATTCCACCGGATATGAGAAGAATGCGTCCCAAGAAAGCCGTCTCTTCCGCGGGGCCGAATCCCAGATAAGAAGAAACGACACCGGCCGATACCGTGATCATGGGCAGAAACAGCAGGGCCCACTGCGCGCCATACAGCAACATCTTTAGAAGAGGCGGTCGGTCTTCCAGGCCAAATAGAAGTTCATACTTGCCGGATGGGCGTTTCGCGGTATCGAGCTGACTACAGTCATGAAAGGCCATTTTTCGGTTCTCTGCCAACCATCTGCTCCAAGGGGACGGACGTGGCGTGCTGACAACTCTTGGGCGCACCGGCGGAAGACGTTGGGCCTCCCTTCGGCCGCATAGCGACGTTCCTTATTACCACGAAACAAAAGGAGTGTCTGCCCTTTGCATCCCACTTCCCGGTCCCCGCCGCCGGCGCCGGATACTTCCATCAGGTCGTTTCTCCCTCGGGCCCGGTGATGCAGCGCATGCCGATCATTAT
>JACQYL010000001.1 GCA_016208165.1 Deltaproteobacteria bacterium | reverse complement strand
TCTTTTACATGGCCCAAGAGGACTGGACGGTCTCGTCCGAGAAATGGGAGGGCGTCAACTGGGGCCTCTTTTCCGGTGACGATGAATCCATGAAAACCCTTGTGGGACGTATCGTGGACCATATGGAGCGGCTCGAGTGTAAGACGCTGCTCCTACCCGAGTGAGGCCACGCCTACTACGCGACCAGGCTTGGTCTGCAAAATTGGTTTCCCGAGGTTTTCGAAAAGTACCGGATCGTGTCGGTGCACGAGCTGTTAAAGGAATACATTGAAACGGGCCGGATCCAGATCGACAAGACGATTCATGAAGAGCTGACCACGGTCCACGACCCATGCAATTACGGGCGAAAAAGCTACAAGGCCTTCGGAGAGGCGTTCTTCGAAGAGCCACGGTGGGTAACCCAGCAGTGCTGCGAGCACTACCAGGAGATGTATCCCAACCGAATGAACAACTACTGCTGCGGCGCCGGCGGCGGCGCTTGGGCCATGCCCTACAGCGAGGAGCGGATATACTACGGCCGGATCAAGGCGCAGCAGATCATAGATACGGGCGCCAAAATGGTGGTGGCCCCCTGCCACAACTGCCGCGACCAGGTTATGAAGTCGTTGAACAAAGAGTACGACCTGGGCGTAGAAGTGAAGTATCTGTGGGAACTCGTGGCGGATTCCCTCGTGGTCGAGCCGTGGAGCGACGAAGAAATTGAAAAATCCATCGAGCTGCGAGACGCTCAGTACGAGCGGGATGGAATCGATCTGGAAGCAGAAGAAGAAGCATTATAGGCTTTTGGAAAACCTCCAACATGGAGGTTTTCCCCATTCTTTCAACAACCGCATTTGGCTTTGACCGCTTCGCTGGAAACCGGCGAAGCGGTCAAAGCCTCTGTTTTTTCGAACGCCGCGAGAGCGGCTCCCGCCATTTCGCTTTCTTCAAACAACGATCCCCTTCGCCCATGAGTCACGGTTCTTTTCGAAGCGCCCCGTGCACGCCTGTGCGTAGCATACCGAAACCAAGTCGAACGGCCGGCGAAGTCCGGGTTGGCGAGGAGTAGCGAGCATAGCCCAACACACCGGGCCTATTTTGGTTTCATTGCTTTCGGAGGACTGCACCGGGAGCCGTTTGTCCCAACATTTTTCTTGAAGTGCACTATGACCATACATTAGAATATGACTGTCGGTCATTTATTGACTTCTATTTAGCCTTCGGAAGCACCATGGGAACCCAAGATCGCAAAGAACGGGAGAAGGAAGCCCGGAGACAAGCCATACTCGACGCAGCGCGAAACATCTTCTTTCAGGGGGGCTTCCAGGCCGCCACCATGGATCAGATCGCCGAAGCCGCCGAATTGAGTAAGGGTACCTTGTACCTCTACTTCCCCAGTAAGCACGATCTCTTCGTAACCATCTTCCTCGAGGGTCTCGAGATCCTGTACAACATGCTCGACGAAGCCTCTCGAAACGGCACGGACTGGGAAACGCAACTCAGAGACATGGGAATGGCCTATTACCGCTTCTATCTGGAACATCCGTTCCACTTCCGAATCCTTTTCCTGTGGCGTCACGGTGATATGGCCTCGAGCATCTCCCAGGAATTGTACCTGGAATGCTTCGAAAAAGGACGGGCCTGTCTGCGGATCATATCGGGCGTCATCGACAGAGGTAAGGAGGCGGGCGACATCGAGCATCCGGATTCCATGGAGCTGGCCGTGGTATTGTGGGGATTCCTGAACGGAACGCTCCTTCTGTATGAAGAGAAGGAGCATGAACAGCTCATACCGAGCACGTTGGACCGAATCCTCGCAGTCAGTTTTCACCTGATCATAGACGGGCTGAAGAGGAGAACGCCATGTCCGGCCTCATCCGCATCTTGATCCTGACCTTCCTTGTCGCGTTCAGCGCCTGCGACAACGGCGCAGGGGAGATTTCGACGGACACCGGCCGGATCCCCGTCAGTGTCATTACCGCACGGGAACGGGTAAACCCGAAGGTGCTGCGTTTGTGCGGAACCGTCGAGGCGAACCGGGCGGTCAAGGCCGGCTTTAAGATCGGAGGGAAAATTCGTTCGCTGACTTTCGAAGAGGGGCAGCTCGTCCGGAAGGGGGCTCTGCTGGCCCGCCTCGATCCCACTGAACTCCTCGAGCAAAAACGCAAGGCCGAGGAGCAGGAAAGCAAGGCCAGGCGCGATCTCGACCGAATGGAGAAACTGTACGGAAAGGGAACGGTTCCCTTGTCTTCCTTCCAGGACGCCGCGTCCCTCCACGTGAGCGCAGAGGCCGAACTGAACATAGTCAACGAGCAGTTGGAAAACTGTGAACTCCCCAGTCCTCTTACCGGCAGGGTCACCAAGAAACTCAGCGAAGTGGGCGAGGTGGTGGGACCTGGAACCCCGGTCGCCCTGCTGACCGAAATGGACCCCATTCTCGTGAAAGCGGCGGCGCCCGACCATCTTCTCCCGCAAATTCATCCGGGCCAGACGGTTGATGTCGAGCCGGATCGGCGGCCCCCAACGCGTTTCCAGGGCAAAGTCACTCGCATAGAATCCAGCGCCGATCCGCTCTCGAGGACGTTTCATATCGAGGTCCTCCTCGAGAATCCGGACGAAGCCTTGAGACCCGGCCTCATTGTCCGGGTTGAGGTGATCGTCGATCCCGATCACAGGGGAATCGTCCTTCCTCTGGACGCCGTGCTCGACTTCGGAACCGATCCATCGGTCTTCGTGGTGCGGGAGGGTACCGCACACAAACGCAGCATCGCCATGGGTGAAGTGAGGGGCTCGGAGGTGGAACTGCTCCAGGGGCTTGCGCCGGGCGATATGGTGGTTGTTTCCGGCCAGGAATATCTCAAAGACCGGCAACCGGTTGCCATCGACCGGGAATTGAACGCTCAGCCATGAACCTGGTCGCTCTATCGGTTCACAAGTACAGGCTCACGGTCCTGGGCATCGTGCTGCTCCTGACCATGGGAACCCTCTCCTATGTGATGATCCCTCGCCGCGAAGACCCGCTGATCAAAGTCCCCGGAGCCACGGTCGTAGTTCTCTATCCGGGAGGGGGATCGAGGGACGTCGAGCGCCACCTGTCCCAGCCTATCGAGGAAAAGATCAACGAGATCGAAGCCATTGACCGGATATTCTCTTCTTCTTCACAGGGAATTTCCTTGACTCTCATGGAGTTCGACCCGGATTCGGACATGGACCAGAACATGCAAGAACTCCGGGAAAAACTTCGGGAAGCGGAAGCCGATTTTCCGGAGGACGTGCTGGAGCCCGAGATCACCCGTTGGAAATCCGAAACCGTCTCTCTCATCATAAACCTCAGCGGCCCGTTCACGTATCAGGAACTCTACAGGCAAGCCAAGACCGTCAAACGTCATCTGCAGACGATTCCCGAGATCATGACACTGGAGATCGACGGCAACCAGGAGAGGGAAGTCCATGTCGAGCTGGAGCCGGGACGTCTGTCCCAATATATGATTTCGCTGGACGAAGTGATCGGCCGATTGAAAACGCAGAACGTGTCGTTGCCCGGCGGTCATATGGACCTGGGCCGACGTCGCTACCAGGTTCGCACACAGGAGGAGTTCGCTCGCGCCGCGGAGATCGGAGACACCGTTGTCGGCGCTTACGGAGACCGGCCCGTGCTCCTCAAGGACCTGGCGCGCGTTGAGGAGGGATACGAGAGACCGGAATACCTGGTCCGCATGAACGGTCGAAATAGCGTGAACGTCCTGGTGACCCAGAAGCCGAGAGCCAATCTTCTGTCCGTATCCCGGGAAATTCGCCAACGCCTTTCCGAAATCGCCGGCGATCTCCCTTCAAAGCTCGAGTTATCTCTGTTCGCGGATCAGTCCCTGTCCGTGTCCCATCGATTGTCCGGTTTCCAGAATAACCTCGCCATGGGAGCGGCCCTCGTAGTCGTTCTGACCGTGGTGCTGATGAACGCACGTATGGCCTTTGTGGTGGTTTTTCTCATCCCTTTGTCCGTTGCCTTCAGCGTGATCGTGCTCTTCCGCCTGGGTCTAACCCTCAATCAGATCACGCTGGCCTCTATGATCGTGGTGCTGGGTATGCTGGTGGACAACGGAATCGTGTTGGTGGAAAACATTCAACGTCATCTCGACTTGGGAGAGGAAAAGCTCGAGGCCGTGCTGGCGGGCAGCCGCGAAGTTCTGGGAGCCGTCGGTTCTTCCACGATGACCACCATCCTGGCTTTTACTCCACTGTTGTTTATGACGGGGCACACCGGCCAATTCATTCAAGGCATTCCCATCACCATGATTTCAGCCATTGGGGGGTCGCTTCTGGTGGCGGTTTTCGTCTCCCCATTAATGAGCTATCACGTGTTGAAGGCCCACGGTGGCGAGGAGACGAAGGACCATCTCATTATCAGATCCTATGCACGAATCCTGAAATGGGTCCTCGATCATAAAATCACAGTGATAGCCGTCGCATCGGCTGCATTTGTCGGATCCCTGTTTTCCATACCCAAACTGGGTCTGCAGTTCTTTCCCAAGGCGGAAAAGGACCTCTTTATCATCGAAGCCACATTGCCACAGGGAGACAACATTGAATCCACGCTGGAGACGGCGGACCGAATCGAACGCCTGCTTTTGGCGCGGAAGGAGGTCAAATCCGTCATGTCTCACGTGGGAAGGAACGGACCGAAGATCTATTACAACCTGAATATGTTTCGGCTGGTTGAACCCAACAAGGCCCAGTTTTTCGTCAACCTCGAAGGCCATGACCGCCGGGTGAACGCCTCGCGCCTGATCGAAGAACTGAGACCTCTCATGGACCGCTTCTCCGGGGCGCGTATCGAACTCAAGGAGTTGGAACAGGGGCCCCCGGTGGGCGCCCCGGTGGCCGTCAAAATCAAGGGAGACGATCTGGACGTGTTAACCCGCCTGGCGCTCAAATACAAAACGCTTCTGGAATCCATCCCCGGAGCGGTGGATGTGAACGACGATGCGTCCGAGACCATTCCACAGATCAGGATACGGGTGCATTCGGAAAAGGCCCGGCTACTGGGGATCAGCAATGCGGCCATTGGGCGCACCCTTCGTACGGCCATTTTCGGGACCACGGCCACCAGCTTTCGTCAGGAAGACGAGGAGGTAGACGTGAAGGTCTCCTTTTCCGAGTCGTCCCGAAACGACATCTCCCTGTTTGACGATGCGTATCTGGCATCCGTTCATGGATTCAAGGTTCCGTTCCGTCAGGTGGCCGACATCGAATTCGCCTCGGATATCGGCAGGATCCGGCGCGAAAACCTCGTTCGAACGGCAACCGTCCGAAGCGAGGTTCAGGGAAAGCTCCCCGACGCCGTCGTATCCGAACTGAAGGCCGGAGCCGCTTCCATACACACGCCTCCCGGCTACCTCGTAGAATTCGAAGGCGAGACCGAGGAGTGGAACGAATCGTTCCTGAGCCTGGGCTGGGCCATGCTGGCCGCCCTACTGCTGGTGTATGTAGTGCTCGTGGCGCAGTTTGACTCCTATAAGCAGCCGTTCATCATCGCCCTTACCCTGCCCCTTGGTCTTGTCGGGGCGGTCCTCGGCCTGTGGATCACGGGATATCCGTTTGGCTTCATGGCCTTTTTGGGCCTCGTGAGCCTGACCGGAATCGTGGTCAACGACGCCATCGTGCTCATCGACTTTATCAACGCCCGCCGGAAGGAGGGTTCGGACGTGAGAAGCGCGGTCATCGAGGCGGGACGAGTACGGTTTCGCCCGGTCATGCTGACCACCATCTCGACGGTAGCCGGCCTGCTGCCCCTGTGTCTGGCGGGCGGCAGTCTCTGGGGGCCCATGGGAAATGTGATCGTCTTCGGTCTTTCCATGGCCACCCTGCTGACATTGGTCGTGATCCCGGTCACTTACGAGATTATCGAAAAAGGGCAAGGGGTCAAGTCTGCTCTTGGCTCTTGATCGCTTCTATTCGAACACCCATCCGAGACAGAGAAGACTGGCAACAAGAGCAGACTTGACCCCTCGGGGGACTATTTTCGCGTATTACTCAGGGGCAGCTTGATTGTAAACACGCTTCCCTTTCCCGGTTCGCTTCTCGCCGTAATGGCGCCGTGATGCCGGTCAATGATGCCGTAGACCGTGGAAAGCCCCAATCCCAGCCCTTTGCCCACGGTTTTGGTGGTGAAGAAGGGCTCGAAAATGTGGGGAAGGTCCTGCGGCGAAATCCCATGACCGGTATCCTCGACATGGATTTCCACCAGTCGGTTTCGAACATCAAGGGAGTTACACAGGATCAATGTTCCTCCCTCCGGCATGGCATCCACGGCATTGAAAATCAGATTGATCACGCATTGCTGAATCTGATTGTAATCCCCCCAGATCTTGGGAAGGTCGGTCTGAAGCCGGGTCGTTACGCGTATATTCTGGAGATCGAGTTTGTGCTGACTGAGCAATACGCATTTGTTCATCAGGTCGTTGAGATCCACCTCGGCAAATTCAAGTTTTGATTGGCGGGAAAAGGCGAGCAAATTGGATACGATCTTTGAACACCGGCCCGTCTCGCTTTCAACGAGATCCAGGTATCCCTGGAACTTCTTCAGATGCTCGGCGTCCAAAGCTCCTTTTCTGAGTGTTTTTATCATGAGGCGGACGTAATTCAGAATGCCGGCAAGGGGGTTATTGATTTCATGCACCACACTGGCCGCCAGCCTGCCCAGGGAGATCATCTTGTCCTGCAGCAGAAGACGGGTCTGATCGGCGAACTGCTGTTCGAGTCTTCTCAACTCTCTAAGATCCCTGAAGAACGCCACCATCCCGGCTTCCCGCTTTTCCTCGAAGAGAGCGGTGGCGGACACCTGAACCGGAACCTGATCTCCCTGTTTTGTCAGGAGATGCGTTTCGTATAGAAAAAGGCGGTGCGCTCCGCCGTACTCCTCGGAAGCGAGATCCTCCCGGAACTTCTTCGCCATCCCGACAGGAAGAAACTGGTCGAAACACATCTGCTTACGGACTTCAGCCTTGGAATAGCCCGACATGGTTTCTATGCTTTTGTTGAAAACGATCACGCTTCCTTCTTCATCGCAGCCTAATATACCGTCGATGGAGCTTTCGATCAGGTTGTTTTGAAAGTGGAAGGTGCGCGCCAGCTCTTCCGCCGTATCCATCCACCTTTCTTCGATCAATTTGGTGTAGTCTTCCAGTTCCTTTCGTGTGGAAAAATGATGCTTGGCCCGCTCGAGGGCAATGAAGAGAGCGTCGTCGTGAATGGGTTTGGTGATGAAATCGGAAGCATCCAGTTGCAAGGCGCGGACGGCCAAATCGATTTCACCGAAGCCGGTGACAACGATCACCTCCGCTTTGGGATCGGCTGCCTTGATCTGCTGGAGGACCTCAATGCCGTCCATACCGGGCATGCGTATGTCTGTGATCACAATCTGCGGCGATTCCGCCACGAACGCCTGAATTCCGGCCTCTCCCTCACCCGCGGTCAACACATGGTAACCGGCGTCCGTCAGGGTGATGGACAACACTTTCCGGATGCCCTCCTCGTCATCGATAATCAGCACTTTCCAGTTTTCATTCGCCATAGGGTTCTCTTGACTTTCCGACACGCGGATGCTCGAACGATCCATCATACGCAAGCCCAAGATAAAATAGCACTTCCCTTTAATCAAGCGGCTTTTCCCGAAACGAGACCAAAGTTTTGCGCACCAGGTATGGCCGGCATGCCGCAGCCATTGATGCGGCCCCATGGAGTCGCCTTTCATCCCGTGCGGGCGTAGCTTTTTCAAAACAAATTCCCACCATCGTAGGCTCAAATGCCTGCGGACCACGAATCCATTTCCCTGATTAATGGCCTGCAGAGACGGATCCCCATCATCGTGACGGCGGAGGGAAACAACCCGGAACGAGAAGATCGTAAAGGCGCTTAAACCATTAGGTCGGTGCAGCTTTCTATACATTTGTTTGTATATATGAGGCATGCCTATAGGAAGCGAGAGACCTCACGCAAAAAAAAGGTTGTTTTCTCGTTTTAAGTGGGTTATTTGGTCTAAGTGGTTGACTAAAGCGGCTTATTGGCCGTAATCTACATGATCGTGCGCCGGAGCGCCCCGAATACGGTCGCCGACGCGTTGGTTCCATGCGCAGATGCATTTCCTGCGAACGTCGAGTAATTCGCTTCGGTGCTCAAAACTCCGCGAAGTCGCTTCGAGTTTTTCATCGGGGTTCACATCGCGTGGGACCAGCGGACGCCAAGCTTGGAGGCCCTGTGCTGTAAGGGCTTCCATTTATTTATGGGCCGGTCAGTGAAAGATCGCACAAGGGCGGGCATCGTCGTTCGGAGCGGTCATGCTCCCGCCGGTAGCGTCAGATGACCGCAGCCATAGAGGTCACGTCGTTTCGCAACCGTGTACGGTGAACCGGGTGTGCTTAAGAAGTCGTTTTACGGACGCTCCGATTATTCCCGAACCCCCGGATGGGGTTGGACATCCGGGTGTCGAAACGCATGGCACGGTGATTCAATGGTCTCATTCTGAAGATGACCAGGATTCCGCCCATATTCTTGCATTGCTATAGGAGAAAACCATGGACCAAGAACAATTTGAACCGAAAATTCTGGCATTCTGCTGCAGTTATTGAGCATACTCCGCAGCGGACCTGGCAGGTTCGATGAGACTGCAGTATCCGACCAGTGTTCAGATCGTCAAAGTGCCCTGCACGGGCAGGGTGGACATTATTCACATGCTCAAGGCCTTCGAAGAAGGCGCGGACGGCGTCTTTGTCGCGGGTTGCATGGAGGGAGATTGTCACTATCTGGCGGGCAA
This sequence comes from Deltaproteobacteria bacterium, assembly GCA_016208165.1. Taxonomy (NCBI): domain Bacteria; kingdom Pseudomonadati; phylum Myxococcota; class Myxococcia; species Deltaproteobacteria bacterium. The sequence goes on along the minus strand of JACQYL010000001.1, from coordinate 79,739 downwards.
TATACGGGCGCGGCAGCGAGTGAAGCGCGTCAAAGGGATTCTGGACAAAGTCGGCATCGGAAGCGACCGAGTGGAAATGTTTAACCTTTCTGCCGGAATGGGGGGAAGGTGGGCTGAAATTGCCCGTGAAATGACGGAAAGAATAACGAAACTGGGTCCAAGCCCCATCAGGGTCGCCCGTGAAAAAAGCCAAAGCTCGGCAGGGGAGAAAGCCGCATGATCAAGGCAATCGGAAAACCGTTGGAAGAAATAGTAGAAACGTTAGCAGCCTCCAAGAAAGTGCTCATCGCGGGTTGCGGCGGGTGCGTCACCGTGTGCGAAGCCGGTGGCGATAAGGAGGTCAAAGTCCTGGCTTCTTCACTCAGGCTCTTTTATACCAATGCCGGAGAACAGAAAGAATTGTTCGAGGCCACGGTAACACGGCAGTGTGACATGGAGTACCTCAATGAACTGGCTGAAATTGTAGATAAATGCGACGCCGTGGTTTCACTTGCCTGCGGTGCGGGCGCTCAATACATGGCGGAAAGGTACAAAGACAAACCCGTATTCCCGGGAGTGGACACGTGCTTTATCGGAGTGAATCTGGAAAGGGGTGTCTATTCGGAACGTTGCCAGGCGTGCGGAAAGTGCATCCTGGCTTCCACTGGAGGCATCTGTCCCGTTGCACGCTGTTCAAAGCGTATGCTGAACGGACCCTGCGGAGGGTCTGAAGGGGGAAAATGCGAAGTAGATAAAAACATCGACTGCGGGTGGCATCTGATCTACGAGCGGTTGAAAGCCCTCGGACAGTTGGACCGCTTTGAAATACCCGTCGATCCGAAGGATTGGAGTACGAGCAGGGACGGCGGCCCCCGCAAGATCGTTAGAGAGGACATAAAGATATGAGTTTGAAGACTTCGAGCAAATTGGAAAAGGTGCTTGCGGCAGGACATCTGGCAGTCACTTCGGAATGCGGTCCTCCGCGCGGCTGCGACGGTTCGGTGATTGAGAACAAGGCCAATTTGATCAAAGACTACGTGGATGCCATCAACGTGACGGACAATCAGACTTCGGTGGTTCGCCTTTGCAGTCTGGCCGCATGCATCCGAATCAAACAGATGGGTCTCGAACCGGTGTTACAGATGGTGACTCGAGATCGTAACCGGATTGCCATGCAGAGCGATATTCTGGGCGCGGCCTCTTTCGGCATCAATACGATGTTGTGCCTGACCGGGGATCACCAGCGTTTCGGCGACCATCCCAACAGCGCCAATGTGTTCGATCTGGACTCCACTCAGTTGCTGCAAACGGTTCGGAAAATGCGTGAAGAGGGAAAACTGTTGAGCGATTTCGAGATGAAAGATCCCCCACGCATGTTTGTCGGAGCGGCGGCCAACCCCTTCGCGGATCCATTTGAAATCCGAGTGCCGCGTCTGGCCAAGAAAGTGGCGGCAGGCGCCCAGTTCATCCAGACCCAGTGCATCTACAACATGAAGAAATTCAAGGAGTGGTTGAAGCTGGCCCGAGACCGGGGACTGCATGAAAAAGTGGCCATACTCGCCGGTATCACGCCGATAAAAAGCGTGGGCATGGCCAAATACATGAAGAATCGGGTCGCCGGCCTTGACGTTCCGGACGAAATCATAAAGAGAATCGGGGGGGTGCCTAAAGAAAACCAGGCGGAAGAAGGCATAAAACTCGCTATCGAGCAGATCCGGGAATTGAAAGAAGAACCAGGTATCCGCGGTTTTCATATCATGGCCATTGAATGGGAAGAAAAAGTCCCTGAAATCGTCAAACAGGCCGGACTGTACCCGAGACCGAAGGTGTCCGACTAACCCTCACTTTCTGAGACAATCCTTGAATCCGTATTTCGGGGGAGGGCGCCGATGAGGCGTCCTACCCCGAAACCGCTAATGAATATTCAGTCCCTTCCGAGCCCTCGAAGCGAGAAGCCGCATCGTTTCGCCCAAGACTTCCGCTGCATGCGATAGGATTTGGTGGAGCTCAAACATCGCAAATGAACGAAGCCGCTCATCACATTCTGGTTGTGGATGATGGGTCCGTGATCCGCACCGGTATTTCAAATCTTCTAGGCGGAAAGGGACTGTCCGTACAGACCGCCGTCGACGGCCTTCAAGCCCTCGACATGCTGGCGGGCAGACCCTACGCCGTGGCGTTGGTGGATGTGGAATTGCCGGGCATAAGCGGACTCGAGCTGCTCAAACACATCCGGAATAACCACCCCCAGACCGTTGTCATTATGATTACGGATTACCCCAGCATAGAAGGGGCCGTGGACTCCATGAAGCACGGGGCTCTGGACTATCTCGTGAAACCATTCCGAGCCGACGACCTCGAATCGATCGTTCAAGAAGCCCTGGATGTATCCGGGCGCCGGCAAAACTCCCCTCTATTACATGAAGGAGAAAGAGTGGAACGGGGCGGGGATTCTATTGTCGGCAAAAGCCCGGCTATGAAAAAGGTGTTTGCAAAAATCGAGCGAGCCGCTCCGAGCGACAGCACGGTATTGCTCACCGGGGAAAGTGGCACGGGAAAGGAATTGGTGGCTCGCGCCATCCACAGACTCAGCCGGAGGGGACGGCAGGAATTTGTTCCCGTAGACTGCTCCGCTCTCGTCGAAACCCTTCTGGAAAGCGAACTTTTCGGCCATGTGAAAGGTTCGTTCACGGGCGCCCATCAAACGAAACACGGTCTGTTCGAACTCGCGAACCAAGGTACTTTCTTCTTTGACGAAATCACGAATCTCAGTCTGAACATCCAAGCCAAGCTGCTCCGCGTCATTCAAGAACGCGAATTTATGAAGGTGGGCAGCCAAAAACGGATTAAATTGGACATAAGGATCATCGTCTCCTGTAACAAGGACTTGCGTGCGGCGATAAAGGCCGGCGTATTTCGGGAAGATCTCTATTATCGCCTCAGTGTGGTGCCGATCCATTTGCCGCCTTTGCGAGAGCGTTCCGGTGACGTTCCGCTGCTCCTGGACCATTTTATCAGTTCCTACAGCCGCAAAACCGGCCGTAAGATCAAGGCCGTCTCTCCCCAGGCATTGAAGATGCTATGCGCCTATTCCTGGCCGGGCAACGTGCGCGAGCTGGAACACACCGTGGAGCGCATATCGATCCTCGAAGACTGCGAGACCATCGAGCCGGAGCACCTTCCAAGCTTCATCTCTCAGAGGGAAGGCGATTTCCAAGCATTTTCCGATACAGGCTGCACGCTCGAACAACTCGAAAAAAGGTACATCCAGATCGTGCTGCTCCAGACCAAGGGAGTGCGCAAGGAAGCCGCCCGGATTCTGGGGATCAACCGCAAGACACTCGGGCATAAGATCAAGAAATACGATCTCCGGGTGAACTGGTAAGCCATTGGCGGTTTCAGGCGAGGATTTCGGTCTGACCATATGGCCCGGAAGAGATTGAATCGAATTCCTTTTCGGAATCGATTTCGGATGTTCCTTCGCCATGGACGTGTGCAGACGCCTGGAAAATGGATTCCTCTCTCCGCCGACCTATCTTACCCCGCATTTCCACATCTCGAGTTCGTGGCGAGGGGTCAAGTCTGCTCTTGGCTCTTGACCGTTTCTATTTAAAGTCCCACCAGAGGCAGAGAAGGCTGGCAAGAGCCAAGAGTAGACTTGACCCCTCGCCCACAGGGAATTGGTGCGCACAAGGAGTCGGCTGCGGGCTTGACATTCGAGATGCAGGACCATTAAAATAATTTTTTTGTATTTTTGTTGGGGGTGACGCTTTGTTTCAGAAAATCAAAGGAACACGAGACGTTCTCTCGCCCGAAGTGGAATCTTGGACCGTGCTGGAAAGCCGCGCCCGACATCTGTTCCAACGCTTCGGCTACTCGGAAATCCGCCCCCCCGCCATGGAATGGACTGAACTGTTCGCTCGAGGTATCGGGGAGGCCACGGATATCGTCGAAAAGGAGATGTACTCTTTTTCGGACAGTCAGGGCCGCTCCGTATCGCTTCGGCCTGAGGCAACAGCGGGCATCGTTCGCGCATTCATCGAAAACAAGTTGTACGCCGGACCCTTGCCCAGGAAGCTTTTCACCATAGGCCCCATGTTTCGGCACGAGCGTCCCCAGAAGGGACGATTCCGGCAATTCCATCAGATTGACGTGGAACTATTCGGGGATCCGGGTCCTGCCGTGGATGCGGAACTGATTGCCATGGGACATCTTTACTTCTCCGAATTGGGACTTGGATCCCTTACACTCTTCGTAAACAGTCTGGGGTGCCCGGCCTGTCGACCTGAATACAGATCCGCGCTTCTCGGTTTTCTGGCTTCCCACCGAGAACGCTTATGCGAGGATTGCCGTCGTAGATTGGACACAAATCCCTTGCGCATCCTGGACTGTAAAGTGCCCACCTGCAAGGAGGTAGTGGTCAATGCGCCGTGTTCGTTGGATCATTTGTGCATGGATTGCGACGATCACTTTTCGAACTTGAAAAGACGCCTCGACGCCGTGGAGATTCCGTACCAAGTGAACCCGAGGCTGGTGCGAGGGTTGGATTACTACTCGCGCACGGCCTTTGAACTGGTCACCACGCAATTAGGCGCTCAGGATGCGGTAATGGGAGGAGGCCGTTATGATGGTCTGGTCGAGCTTTTTGGAGGCCCTCCCACTCCGGCCATCGGTTTCGCCATAGGCATGGAACGACTGCATCTCCTCGTGGGCGACTTCGCTCCCGTGAAACCGCCGGATCTGTACGTAGCGGCGTTAGGTCCGTCTGCTCTGGAGCGCTCTTTCACGCTTGTTCACGACCTGCGAAGCGCCGGGATTTCCGTAGATTGCAGCTATGAAAACAAGAGTCTCAAGAGTCAGATGAAGCATGCCGACCGGTTACAGGCGCGGTTCGTTTGCATCATCGGGGACGCCGAGATCGAAACGGGCCGGGTGCTGTTGCGCAACATGCAAACCAAAGAGCAGGCGGAAATCGACCTGACCGGCATCGCCGAGCAACTGGAACCATTATTGACACTGGAGTAACGAACGATTTGGAAACGCTGGAACGATCACACCACTGCGGCGAATTGACATCCGCCCACGCAGAACAGTCCGTTGTGCTCATGGGCTGGGTGCACCGCCTTCGGAACCTGGGAGGGCTCATTTTCATCGATCTCCGGGATCGGGAAGGGATCACGCAGGTGGTATTCGATCCCCACCGGAATCCGGATCCGGTGGAAACAGCCAAGAACGTGCGCGCCGAATTCGTGATCGCCATTAAAGGAACGGTTCACCCCCGTCCGGCCGACATGGTGAACAAGAGCATGGTTACCGGGGAGGTGGAGGTTTTGGCCGACCTCATCGAAATCCTTAACGAGGCCGACGTTCCACCGTTTGTAGTGGACGGCGCCCAGGAAGCATCCGAAGTGCTTCGTCTCACGTATCGCTACCTGGACCTTCGGAAACCTTCCGTTCTCGAGAGTTTCAAGACCAGGCACAAGGTCACCTCCATTATCCGGGAATACATGAACCGCAACGGATTCCTGGACGTGGAAACGCCCATGTTGACCCGTAGCACTCCGGAGGGCGCCCGGGATTACATTGTACCGAGTCGAGTGCAACCGGGCCGATTTTACGCCCTTCCCCAATCACCCCAGCTTTTTAAACAGCTGCTCATGATCGCGGGCTTCGATAAGTACTATCAAATCGTAAAATGTTTCCGGGACGAAGACTTGCGAGCGGACCGGCAGCCGGAATTCACTCAGCTCGATGTGGAAATGTCCTTTGTGGACGAGCACCGCATCATGACTCTTATGGAAGGCCTGCTGAAGCGGCTCTGGTCCGAGATCCTGAAGGTGGAAATCGGGATACCGTTTCACCGGATGAGTTATCGTGAAGCTATGAATCGTTTCGGTACCGACCGTCCCGATGTGCGATTCGGGATGGAACTGGTGGACCTGACGGAAATCCTCCGAGGTTCGGAGTACCGCCTGTTTTCCGAAGCCGTGGGAAAAGGGGACGTGGTCAAGGCTATAAACGTCCGGGCATGTGGTGACTATTCTCGAAAACAAATGGACGAACTTGTTGACACGGCCAAGGAATTGGGGGCGAAAGGACTCGGCTGGGCTAAAATAAAAGGGGGCGCCGAATGGCAATCCCCCATGGCCAAACATCTGGCTGACGGCGAACGGACCGTGATCGCACAGGCTCTGAACGCCCGGGAAAACGACCTTGCGCTCTTCATGAGTGGGCCGTACGCGGCTGTAAGCGATGTTCTGGGGAGACTACGAATCCGATTAGCCACCAACCTCGGGCTCGTGGACAATTCACGGTACGAATTCCTCTGGGTCACCGAGTTCCCGCTCATGGAATTCGACGAAGACCAGAACCGCTACGTGGCCGTTCATCATCCGTTTACCGCTCCCATGGAAACGGATATCGACAGGCTGGCCGACCGACCCGGCGACGTCCGCTCGCGGGCCTACGACGTTGTGCTGAACGGAAACGAGATCGGCGGAGGAAGTATACGAAACCATCGGATGAAGATCCAGAGCCGTGTATTTGAAGCACTGTCCATCAACGAAAGAGAGGCGCAGGATAAGTTCGGATTTTTGCTGAAAGCCCTGACGTTGGGGGCTCCTCCGCATGGCGGAATCGCCCTTGGCCTGGACCGGCTCGTGATGATCCTTTGCGGGAAAAGTTCCATTCGGGACGTCATCGCTTTTCCCAAAACCCAGTCGGCAACCTGCCCTCTGACCGGAGCGCCGGCTTCGATTCCCAACGAGCAGCTCCTGGAACTGGGATTGCGTTTACGCTCCGAAGGCGAATAGCGAACGCTCCCTTTCTTCTTGACATGAACGGTTTTGTCCTTTAGCCTTACTGAGCCTGTGAAAAATAGACCAAGCGCATGTCGGCTATTCGGTAAATTACACCGCGTGACGTCGGTTTTTCGTACATGCATACCAAGCCCGGAGTCGTGCCGGAGCATTGATTACGGTTATAGCGAAAAGGAGGAAGGCAAAGATGAGTGAAGTATGTGCCCCCATGGCTGGAAAAATCATCAAGATTCTCGTTACTCAAGGCGCTACGGTCAGCGAGGACGATGAGGTGTTGATCCTTGAAGCCATGAAAATGGAAATGCCGGTAGTGTGCAGTTGCGACGGAACCGTAAAAGAAATCAAGGTGAAAGAGGGAGATGCCGTCGAGGCGGAACAAGCGGTGATGATCGTAGAATAATCTCCTGTGCTCAAATCCCTTCTTTTGATATTCCAATTTTCTCCGTAGCCAGAGGTTATCCGAAAAAGTGCAGCGTATCGTTCTTGGATTCGAGATATAGTGGCCGGGTCAGGGCCCGGCCTTTCCTCGAATTTGGCTTTAATTAAACACGTCGTCTCCGAGAAGGGAGGTTCTCACGATGGATGAGAAGACCCTCCAGGCCATTCGCGAAGCACGCGAAAAATGGGAGGAACGGCTTACTCCGAAGCTGAAAAAATTTCCGGAGCGGAAAGAATCGTTCGAAACGATCTCCGGTTTACAGGTAAAACGCTTATATACGCCTGAAGATTGCTCCGATCTGAATTACCTCGAGGATTTGGGGCTCCCGGGCGAGTATCCTTATACTAGAGGCGTGCAGCCCACGGCTTACCGCGGCAAATTCTGGACGATGCGTCAATACGCCGGATTCGCCAGCGCCGAAGAAACCAACGAGCGGTACAAATTCCTGCTCGGGCAGGGCCAAACCGGCCTTTCCGTGGCTTTCGATCTTCCTACCCAGATCGGATACGACTCGGATCACCAACTTTCGTTGGGAGAGGTGGGCAAGGTGGGTGTGGCCATCGATTCCTTGCTGGACATGGAAACCCTTTTTAGCGGTATTCCCCTCGGCCAGGTGAGCACATCCATGACGATCAATTCTCCGGCGTCGGTGCTTCTGGCCATGTACATCGCGGTCGCCGAGAAGCAGGGGGTAGCGCAGGCGGACCTCCGCGGCACGATCCAGAACGACATTTTGAAAGAGTACTCGTCCCGCGGCACATATATTTTTCCACCACGTCCCTCCATGAGAATCATCACGGACATTTTTGCTTATTGCTCGGACCAGATTCCTCAGTGGAACTCCATCAGCATCAGCGGGTATCACATCCGCGAGGCGGGCTCCACCGCCGTCCAAGAGGTGGCGTTCACACTGGCGAATGGAATCGCTTATGTCCAGGCTGCCATCGATGCCGGGCTCGATGTCGACCAGTTCGGACCCAGGCTTTCGTTCTTTTTCAACTCCCACTTGGATTTTCTCGAAGAAATCGCCAAGTATCGCGCCGCCCGGAGGCTTTGGGCGAGGATCATGAAAGAGCGTTTCGGGGCCAAGGACCCCCGCTCCATGATGCTCCGCTTCCACACACAAACGGCGGGCTGCACACTGACGGCCCAGCAACCGCCCAACAACATCGTGCGGGTGGCCTTCCAGGCCATGAGCGCCGTGCTCGGCGGCACTCAGTCCCTGCACACCAACTCCATGGATGAAGCGCTTTCATTACCCACCGAGGAAGCGGTGCAGATCGCCCTTCGCACTCAACAACTGATTGCCTGCGAAACCGGGGTGACCGACACCATAGATCCTTTGGCGGGGTCGTATTACATTGAGTCGCTGACCAATAAGATCGAAGAGGGAGCGGTAGCCTATATAAACAGGATCGACGAGTTGGGCGGGTCCGTCCCAGCCATCGAACAGGGATTCATCCAGAAAGAGATCCAGAACGCGGCATACGGCTACCAGAAGGCCATCGAATCCGGAGATCGAAGCGTGGTTGGATTGAACATCTACCAGACCGACAGCGAAAAACCCTCGAACCTGTTGAGGGTGGATCCTGAAGTGAGAAACCGGCAGATAGCCAAGCTCACGAAATTAAAGAAGGAACGCGATTCCAATGCCTCTGCAACGGCCCTCAAGAACCTCGAGGAGACGGCTCGTGGGAACGAAAACCTCATGGTTCCGATCCTTGATGCCGTTAAAGCATACGCCACGTTGGGCGAGATCTGTGACGTTCTGAGGGGTGTTTTCGGCGAATACCAGCCTAGCGCGATCATATAGGAGGAATAGTCCGTGTCGGAACGCAAAATCCGGGTTTTGACCGCAAAGCCGGGGCTGGACGGTCATGACCGTGGTGTCAAAGTCATTTCAGCGGCGCTTCGAGACGCGGGGATGGAAGTAATATACACCGGCCTGCGTCAGACTCCCGAACAAATCGCCACAACGGCCCTCCAGGAAGACGTAGACGTGATTGGGCTGAGCATATTATCAGGCGCTCATGACTATCTCTTTCCCCGAATCATGGAACTCCTGGAAGAGAAGGGCATGAAAGACGTTATTGTTTTGGGCGGAGGCATCATCCCAGAGGAAGATATTCCCGGCCTCTTGAGTAAAGGCATAGACAGAATATTTGGTCCGGGAACGTATACCTCCGAAATTGTCCAATACATTCAATCTCGCGTGAAAAGTTCCTAGATCCGGAATCTCGGTTCCCCCCATCGGGCGCGTCCAACCCGCCCTCCCTGCTCTCCCGCAGGGTAAAGCACCTGGACGTTCGCCCGATGGGGGGAACCGAGACGCGAGTGCTTCTTGTTATCGAACCATTGAAGGGAACGCAGCCGAGGCGGTGATCAAGAATCCTTCATTCTGCTGCGAGCCCGAGGCAGGATTTCCTTCAAAACAAGCACTTTGTTCCTTTTCAAAGGCGAACCATACATGCAGTTGAAAGAAATCGTTCAGCGTTTTCTTGAGCAGTGGCTGCCGGATGCAAACTGGGCTCGCCTGGAGGAAATCTTCACCGAAGACGTGACCTACGTGGACGCAAATAACCTTACCACCTTCGGGAGAAAAGAAGTTCTTCAACTTCTTCGGAAAGGAAACAAGCTGGCCCGCTTGATCTGGAAAGCCGAAACCATTCCCCCGAATCTTGTGATGAACTCGGTTCAGGAAGACAACCAGGTTTTCGTTGAATGGGAGGCGAGAGGGGTATTCAACAACGGTGTGGAAGCGACGGTTCCGGGTAGCACGCTCGTACGCTTTCAAGACGATCTCGTGGTCTATTACAGAGATTACGTTAATTTCGCTCTTTTTGTTCAGTGGGCCCAACAGTACCCGGAGCTGTTTCAAAGCTTAGCCGAGGCGGAAAACGATTATTAGGCTAGCCGAGTCCCTTGATTCGATCCTCCGGTGAAACGATCTCCGTCACCCTCAGTCCGAAGCGATCGTTCACCACGACCACTTCGCCCCTTCCCATGACCACATCGTTGATCATCAGATCCAAATCGGCGCCGGCCAACTTATCCAGCTCGACAATGCTTCCTTGGCCCAGCTGCATCAGATCGTTCACCACCAGTTTTGTCTCGCCCAAGCGGACACTCACCTCAACGGGAATACTCAATAGGAGTTCCAGACCAACGGTTGCCGTACCGGGTGACGGCGCAAGAGCGTCCCCAAGCCGCTGTTCCCTCTGTTGGACCGGGTGAGACGGGCTTTTCTCGTCTTCCTGAGCCTGGGTCGGCGTTACACCCGCTTCTGCGTCCCGCTGCTCCCGCAGGGCGGCTTCCCAGGCATCGTCCATTTCCGTTGTATTGACGCCGTTCTCTTCCACAACCTATGCCCTTACCATCGATTCGTGTTCAGGAATCCAACGTGACTTCCAGGCGAACCGGAACGTCATCGAGGTCCTCTTTAATGACCAGCACCTCTTTTCGGGTTACACGTTTGATTACAATATCTTTCCCTGCGTGATCCATCCATGCGGTCATCAGTTTTTGTTTCGTCTCTTCCGCGCTGCTCGATTCCGATAGGAGTTCATAGCTTCCGTTGACGCAGGCATAGATCCGATAGAAGGTGTCCAGCACTTTCGCCTCGCCTCTTTCTTCTAAAATGCGCTCCCTGCCTATGTCTTGCGAACGGAATGCAGCCTCCTTGCCGACGACTGCGCCCTGGACATGCTCACCGGGCGAGGGTTGATTCTTGCCGGCGGGCGGAAGATTCTGTGACACTTTTTTCCGTGTAGCCTCGACGATGGCGTCCACCACACGCTGCTGATCGGGCACGGGTTCAATAAGCGGTAATTCAATCTCCAACGGCACGTCGCCTGCTTCCAGATCCGGAGCCATGGGAATCTCCGCAGATTCCGGGGAAGCCGCCTCTCCGGCGGCCGGCATCTCCTCTTCCGGGAAAGCCTGCATCGGCCCTCCTTCGGGCGCGAGCAGAGCTTCTGCTTCCTCTATACCGGATGTTCCATTGACGAGCCATGAATCCCTATCGGCAAGTTGGTCCTTTTCTTCCGGCGCCGCTTCCTGCGAAAAAAGAGCATCGATGGAGGATTGAACTATATTCGTATCCTCCGACGACGAAAATCCCGTCTCGGGAGAGAGGTCCGATGCGTCTTCCACCACCGCTGATTCTTCAGGCTTCGCATCCGTTTCAATCTGCGCCAGCAGCTCCTCCACGGAAGTCTGATCCAGCGCCGCCTGGGCCTCGGCCTCGAGTGCTTTCTGCGACCCCGCTTCCTGCGAAAAAAGAGCGTCGATGGAGGATTGATCTATATTCGTATCCTCTGATGTCGGAAATCCCGTCTCGGGAGAGAGGTCCGATGCGTCTTCCACCACCGCTGATTCTTCAGGCTTCGCATCCGTTTGAATCTGCGCCAGCAGTTCCTCCACCAGCGAAGGATCCAGCGCTCTTTCCGCCTCCACGCCGATTTCTTTTTTGGACACCATCCCCTGAGAAAGAAGGGCGTCGATGTCCGTTTGACTGACTATTTCTTCCTCAAAAAACGGACGTTCCGTTGTGCGGGATTCGTGTCCAACGCTCTTGCCGGGCGTTTTCTTCGCAACCAAAGGCGTACCGGCCGTTCTTTTGGCGCTCGCGTCCTCTTTTACTCCGGCAAGAAGCGCATCAATGGCGGATTGATCCACGATCAAGTCTGGATCTCCCAGATCGGTGGATGCTTGGGGAGACCTTTCCAACGGCTTTTTCGCCGGTGTGCCCGAAGGCCTTTTCCCTGACTGCGGGCCAAGTTCCTCAATCTCCCCGAGAAGCGCGTCGATCTCTGATTGTTCGAAAGCGCTTGTAGATTCCTCGGAAGCGTTGGCCCCCTTGAGCAGAGCGTCGATATCGCTTTGAGAGATCACTGAGCCACCTCCGGAAGCTGAATTGGAGGGCTCCTGGGTTGCCGAGCCCAGTTGTATACCTACCTGGCGCTTCATGGAAGCCATCGTCAGTTTAAGCGCAGGGGGAGAAAGACGTCTGAGAAACGTTTCCAAAGCCGCCTTCACCACCTGGACATTGGTGTCTTGAAAATGGCCGTCGTATTGATCCAGGAATTCCATGATTTCATCAACGGTACCCCGGTATTTTTCGGCCTTGGCGACCTTGACCAGTTCGTCCCTTTCGGTTTCAAGCTTCCGGTTCGCCTCTTGGATAATATGACTGAGTGTCATGGTCTTATTCACCATTTTCTTACTTGTCTATCGGGCGCGTGGAACATGCTTTTCCCTAAACCGAGCAATTTATGTGCCAATAGGCTCGCTCGAAAGCCTCTTTTGAAATGCGCCAATCCGTCGCCCCGCCAACACGACACCTCCCGGATATCCCAAGAATGGTCTGATACTGAGACCGGCTCGTACTACGACAGTTCCTCACGCCCCGCCTCATCCTGATTGGAGGGGAACCAAGGGTTACCCGCGTCCGAAAAAGTGAAGGCGGATCATGATCTGGGAGCGGGTTTCAAACCCGCCCTTACGGGACCTGCCGGCCCTCGTCGGTGGGCTGAACGAGGGCTGCAGGAGAACTCGAATAGACGCCGATTTCGACCCTCTGAACAGACCTCAGGCATCACCTTGCTTCTCGTCCTGTGAACGGACCTTTACCGGAGATGCTCCTGGAAAAAAGAAACCTCTTTTCTTTCCCGTTCATCGAAGAACAATCCTGTATTCCTATACGGCCATTGCTCATCTTACCCGTCTTCTGTTCATATTTTATCCGTGTGTCAAACGATTGACAAGTTATCCGCCAAACCCATGGAGTTCTGACAGCCGACGCTGAACGAAGGAGATGATCCCGGCGGGAAAAAACGGGAATGCATGCGTTCAGAGGGACTCCTCCTCCCGGTCCTTCAAAAAAAACGTATGGTATTCTTCCTCGGACAAGTGTTCTTTCAGCAAATTTGAGACCATCTCGAACAAGTCCTTCAGTTCCTCGTCGGAAAGACGATGCCGCAACAGATCCATGAGCGCGTCATCCGAGAGTTTCTGCAGCATGACGATAACCGTGGCTTCGTCTATTTCCCGATCCATACCGAATCCGACCAGATCAACGTACGTTTCAACAAAATCATGAGAATGCTTAGCCATGTGGTATCCTTCCGAGGGGAACAGGCTCCCGGAGCCAAGCCTGTTTAAGATTTCGGCGCCCGCGGAACCGCCTTGAAAACAGTTTTGTGAGAACCTTCTGCAGCGCCGTCTATGCATGCATCAATCCTATCTATCATAAAGCGCCCGCAAAGATCTATTCGCCACACAGACGTTCCGTTGTCCGACGCTCTCCATCCCGTCGCCCATACGCGCGGGCGGGTTGTGCTCCTCGCGATGCCGGGATTTGGACAGCCGCCGGCGGTCATCGATTCTTCCACTCGTGCGTGGCGTCCGTATGCAAACCATATCATTGACACTCATCCGTTCCTCAGTGTAGGTTTCAGTGCGTGTCGGTCTGTTCTCTCGTTTTCACTCCAGCTCCCGAAACAGCCGGCGATGGTTTTCAGAAGAGACAAAACATCCTTTACCCCTGGCCGTTCGAGTCGCTTTCAGTAAGAACCGGTCCTGTCGCGAGAGAGTACTTCATTGAAGCCTTATATAACATCGATTCGAGCGTTCTATTCAAACCTGAACGCTCTGGAGCAAATGGCGCTATCCGTGGGTTGCGGCGTCCTCTTCTATCTTCTGGTTCGTATCCTGACGCTGGTTCTGACGAGGCGTATTCTTCCAGCGGTGTTCAAAGACGTGTGGGACCAGTTCAAGACCACCAACCGAAGGTTCTTGTCCGTCGTGCACATAGCCACTATTTTGGCGAGCATCCACCTAGCCTTCTTCCTGCAGGGGTACACCGGTCATGTTCCGACCTTAGTACAGATCCTTCTGGCGGTGATATCCGTTTATATCGCCATTGGGACCGTGAGTCTTTTTCTGGAAGCGCACTATCGACGTCGACCGTCCAAACATAAAATACCCGCTTTGGTTCGGGACAGCGGCAAAGTCATTCTATATCTCATCATTGTTATCTGGCTTCTGGGAGTCTATTTCAATGTCAATTTCACCTCGTTGCTCACTACCTCGGCCATATTTTCTCTGATCATCGGCTTGGCGCTCCAGGATACGCTTGGAAATCTGTTCGCCGGATTGTCCATTCAGATGGACAATCCCTTCAAGATAGGAGACTGGGTGCTCGTCGAAGGCAAAGAATGCAGGGTGATTGAAATCAACTGGCGTTCGGTCAAACTCGTGGACCGATCCGAGGACATGATCGTTGTTCCGAACAACGCGATTGCGAAATCGAGCCTTGTCAACTACTCCGCTCCCTGGAGAAGTCATCTTTGCAGAAAGAACATCGGCGTTTCGTACGATCACCCGCCGAATCAAGCGGCCGCCGTTTTGATACAGAGCGCTCTCGGTATCGATGAAGTCCAGAAGACCCCCCCTCCCACCGTGTTTTTGATTGAATACGGCGACTTCGCGATCGTTTACCAGCTTCGTTTTTGGATCACCGATTACGATAGGGTTCGCGCCATAGAAGATAAGGTATTTCGCCGGATCTGGTATCAATTTAAGCGGAACGGCATCAAAATTCCTTATCCCGTTCGTGACGTGCGGGTGCAACCCGAAGTCACCCCGGAAGAAAGAAAGAGCGCCGTTGAAAAGATACTTCGATCCATCGACTTCCTGTCCCCCCTCAGCGATGATGATTTCCGGTTCTTGAGCGGCGAAGTGTACGTCGAGTACTATTCCCAGGGGGAAACCCTGATCAGGCAAGGTGACGATGGAGAATCCTTTTACATCGTCGGATCGGGAAGCGTGGAGGTGTATGCGGATTCATCGCAGAAGCAACGGACTCGAATAGCCTGTCTCACTGCCGGAAACTTTTTCGGAGAGCTTTCCGTCCTGACCGGAGAAAAGCGCTCGGCAACCGTGACGGCCGAAACGGATTGCGAAGTATTTGTCTTACATAGGAAGAGTTTTCAACACATCATCAAGAGCCATCCCGCTCTTGCGGAAAACATCAGTTCTGTGTTGGCGACGCGCCTTGCGGAGAAAGAACGCGCGGTCGAGCTGTCCGACCAAAAATATATGGAGAGCGAATCGGTCCGGCTCAAAGCGCTGACCGGAGGGAGGAAAGAGGCGTCGATCAGAGACAAATTGCTGTTCGGAATACGAGAAATCTTCGGTATCTGATCCGCGACACCCTACCGCATCCCGAGTTAAGCAGCCGGCGACCTCCGTGCTGCAGGATCGAGCATGCGCCGGGGCGCACCGACCACTTTACCGACCGGGCGTTGTGCATCCACACCTCTCCCTTTCGGCAGCCGACCCCTTTCGTGACTCAGGGCTTCCCGGCCGGCCGCTGTTCGCGCCGGAATCAGCCGAGTGCGTAACCGTTGCTACATCCTGATTTTGGCGTCGGTCTTCTCAGAATGTTTTTCCAGTCTCTTGCAGCGATTCGTTGCGGATCTCGCCATCCGAGCAACAACGTTGGGCAGATCCGAATCTTTCCATATGGTTGCGAAGTCCGTGGACTTCCGCAGACGGTCGCTTATGACAAAACAATCATCGCAGTCCGGCACGAGTTCGATGTCGTCGTAATCAATTCGAACCGCATCTCCGAATACGTTGTCGAAGAGTTCCGAAGCCGCGTGATAGAAGGAGTTCCTGACGTCTCTGGTGGATTCCGCCATGTTGATTTTTTGTCTGAAGTCAGGAAGGACTTCATGCTCGTACTTGGTAAACGAAAGCCGTCTCACCATGGGTTCACTCCGGATCGAACAGCCCGCAGGTCGATTCGACTCCAGCCCCTCGCGACGAGAAAAAGAAGTGGAAAATGCAGCCGCGAAGGGCTGGATTTTCAAAGGAAAGGACACCACCCTGGCGCCTCGGATTCGACGTGCGCGGTGCTCTTTTTTTGTGGTTATATGATACTCTATCAGAATCTACGGAGTTTGTAAAACGGGACCCGCCATAAAAACGCCGGGGCGCCTCATCGACCTCTACCCGAATCCGGACCCCTGAACCTACGATCCCAGTCGAACTCCCGAGCGGTCACCAGGTCTTCCATGCGTCGCAATCGCCGGTCGAGCCGGTCGAAGGCGCCTTTCAAACGATGAAGGCCCAATTCTCGGGAAGCCGTATACGAATTATAGAACTCCCTATCGACTTCCGTTCGAAACGGAACCACCGGCTCCGGCTTCATCAATGCGGCGGCCACCAGATACAGCCCTGCTATAGGCCAAATGCCTGTAAACAGCAGTACGGCAACGAACACGACGCGGGTCCAGAATACGGATATGTCGAAGTAGTCCGCCACTCCGCGACAAACGCCTAAAATCACACCGCGCCGCGAACGGTACAAACCGGTTCTCGATCTCTCGTTCGCTCTATTCATTTTCGATCTTCCTTTTTTTCCGCATCGAGCAAGATCGTTTCCAGGGCCTCGATGCGCTCCTCCATCTTCAAAAGGCCCTGGTGGAGTTCCTGGATCAAACGGGTTTCCTCGGCTTGAGCCTCATCTCGCTTATGCGGGCCCCCACGTGTGAGGATTTTCAAAACCCAAATCAGGAAGAATCCCGCCACGATCAGGACGGGCAGACCCAGGATCAGCACGAAGGCCAACAGAACCTCACTCATCTTTCCTCCATATGCAGATCAACTCAGCTTTGTCCGTTTCATCCCGATCACATCGGTCGGTGTTCTTCGCCCCTTCGTCCACATTTGGCTTTCAACGTCTCGAGTTCTCGCTCGATCTCTTCGCCTTCCGCTAAACGGGCAAACTCGTCGTCCAGCGACGGAGTGCGACCGAGATTGACCATCTCCGCCTCGGCTTCCATGCGCTCGATGCGGTTCTCGAACTGCTCGAACCTCAGGAACACATCGGAAGTTTCGAAGCGCCGAATGTCTTCCTGGGCTCGTTTCCGATCACGGGCATGAACGTGTCGCTGAACGAGCAGACGCTGCTTTTCTCTGGCCGTGGCCAGCTTCTCCTCGAGCTGGGCGATCTGTTCCTGGTATTGGGCAATGATGGCCTGCGTCTGACCCATTTCGTCCTCCAGGGTCTCCGCGCGCTGCAGGTACCGGCGTTTTTCCAGCAACGCCTCTCTGGCCAGGTCCTCGCGCCCCTTTCCAACGGCCAGCTCCGCCCTCTGCTCCCACGAACGGGTCCGCTCCCGGTGGTCTTCCAAAGCCCGCTGCGTTTGTTTTTTGGCTGCCATAGCCCCTGCGCACGAGGCTTTGATTTCCACCAGGGTGTCCTCCATCTCCTGGATCATGAGCCGGACCAGCTTCTCCGGGTCTTCCGCCCGGTCCAGCATGGCATTGATGTTTGAACTCACGATATCTCGAACTCTGCTGAAAACGCCCATGATGTCACCTCTCTTGTGGCTTGGTTGCCATGAAAGTGGGCAACAACCGGGCCAACTTGGGCAAAATCCATACTAGCTAAGCAATATCAACGAGTTGTACGTGAATCAGAGACCCGCCGGCTGAACGTAATCCGGCTGTTTTAGCAAAATACTGGCTATTTTAGCCTATATATGGTAATATACACCATGTCATCCTTCACTCGCAACCAGACCGACATGCCCGCCCTCGCTTCCCAGGAAGGCCTTGGTGAGTCGGAATCCTTTCTGGATTTCCAGGAGCGTCTATCTCGGGCCGCACGTGTGGACCGCCCAATCCTCATCATCGGAGAAAGAGGAACCGGTAAGGAACTGGCCGCCTCCCGTCTCCATTATCTTTCCCACCGTTGGAGGAGTCCCCTGCTTGCTCTGAATTGCGCGGCCCTCTCTCCGGGCCTCATCGAATCCGAGCTCTTCGGGTATGAGCCGGGGGCGTTTACCGGCGCCGTCAAACGAAGAATAGGGCGCTTCGAGGCCGCTCACGGGGGTACGCTTTTCCTCGACGAAATCGGCAATATTCCCCTTGAAGCCCAGGAGAAAATTCTTCGCGTCGTGGAATACGGCACTTTTGAACGGGTTGGAGGGTCGGACGTCGTAATGGTCGATGTCCGCATCATCGGGGCCACCAATGCGGACTTGCCGGCCCTGGCGCGCGAAGGCCGGTTCAAACGCGACCTCCTCGACCGGCTCTCCTTTGAAGTACTGCTGTTGCCGGCGCTCAGGAACAGGGCGGGAGATGTGTCTCTTCTCGCGCGTCACTTCGCTTCGCGCATCGCAAAGGAATTGGGACACGACGCCCTGCCGGTGTTCACTCGAGAGGCCATGATCTCCCTTGAGGCCTATTCCTGGCCCGGAAATGTACGCGAACTCAAGAACGTAGTGGAACGCGCCGTTTACCGATCCGACTCTGAATCCATTAAAGAAATCGTCTTCGATCCGTTCCCTGAATCCGTTTTGGCGCCCCCTTCCGAACAGAGCCAGACCGCTGATTCGGCGGTCCAGTCTCCGCTTGAACCCGCCCTAGCCCTGGACACCCCGTTGACCCGGCAGGTGGCCGATCTTGAAATTCGACTGATTCAGCGGGCCCTCCTCGAGGCCCGCTTCCGCCAGCATAAAGCGGCCGAGCTTCTGGGCCTCACCTACCACCAGTTCCGGGGGCTCTATCGCAAGCATGCCTCTTCGCTGAATTTGGAACCCTGAGCCGGACTTTTTCATCGTTTCGGAATGTCCCATTTTACGGTAGATATCTATTCCGTTGAATGAATCCAAATCCACTTCTTATCAAAGGTTTGCTTGGCCTCTATATGGAAAACTTTAGTAAAATTTAACGGAATCGGCCAAAGTTTACAATTTATAGTTAATTTCACTTTAATACGATCTAAAATGAATGGTTGTATATTAAGTACATGTTCAAGCCTTAATGGAGCTTTATCGTCTGGTGATATTTTAGGTAAATTTAATCCTTTTACATCCCAGACATTATTACGGCTGAAATTGGCATTTTCACCTTTTGCCTCTACGATATATACCGAACAAGATATTTTATAAATAGGGAAATACCCATTATTTGAAAGGTATAAAATATTCTTGAATGGATCATTTGGTTTTAATATTGGTCCAATTTCGAGAGCCACTCTTGGGAAAAACAAAAAGACAAATGCTATTATACTTGAGAGAGTACAGATTATAGCAATTAACTTTTTTGGAACTATTGATATTTTTGAGAAGTTTTTTTCTTGAACTTTTTTGCGCCTTTCGGATTGGTTTGATATGGGCCGTTTTTGGTGGTTTGGTTTTCCTTTCTTTGATTTCCGGTTTTTCTTGGATTTTTTACCCATAGTTTTTCATATATAAAATAGCCCGACCAGTCAAGCTCGGGCTATGCCGTGAGACATTCCAAGAGTTTTTTGAAAAGTTTTCCCCCCGTTAATACTTACGGCACCCGGATGCTTTCTCTGCAATCGCTTGTTGTACGGGTTCAGCCGAAACCGGACAAAAAGGTTGAATTTTGACAAGAGGTATAGAAGACTGGACACGATCACTGCGGGAAGAGAGTCCCCGGTCAGGGGGCTCTCCCAAGCCGTGGAAGACGGGTCCGAATTCCCGGCGCGCAGGTGAGACGTCTCCAGAAACACAGGCAGGTTAAAGTCACCCAATCGAAACGGAGTCCTGACATGGAGCCCTCGTTCTTTTCAAAGATCACCAGTGTGGTCTGTCTCGCCATGCTGTTCGTGGTTTGCACCGGAATCGCGGAGAATAAACCAACCGTTGCCGTTCTGGATTTCGAAAGCATCGGCTCCGAGGAATACCTCGGAAAAGCGGTAGCCGAGATCATGCGGACCGAACTGGTGGGCACCCAACAATTTCGCGTTGTGGAACGCGCTCAAATCAGAAGGGCCCTTTCCGAACAGGAACTTCAGATGTCCGGTGTGATCGATGACCGCAGCGCCGTGGAACTCGGCAAGCTTCTGGGCGCGGATCTCATCATCGTGGGTTCGGTCGTCAAAATCGGCACGGCCTATACCATCAACTCGAGGATGATCGACGTGAAAACCGGAGAGGCCAAATTGGGGCGCAACGTGAGCGGCAACGATCTGAATCTCCTCACTACCCTGACTCGCACCCTGATAGGAGGGCTTCTCGGAACGGAAAAAACGGAAGTTCCCCCGGTTTCAGTAACGCCGCCGGCCAAGGCGGAAACCACCGGCGGAGAAAAGGAGCCGATTCAAACCGAGGAAGCCACGGAAACTACATGGGATTTTGAGACCGGTGACCTGTCGGGATGGGAACAAACGGGAGATGCTTTCCTATCCCAGCCCACCTACGGAGACAACCCAACGGCCCGCCACCGAGGTCAGCCGTCCATGCACGAAGGAGACTATTGGATCGGCGGATTCGAAAGGCGTCCCCGACCTTTTGACCGGCCCGGAGCGATACAAGGGGATGGCCCGCAGGGAACCCTCACCTCGTCGCCGTTTGTCATCGCCAAACCGGGTATCGGCTTTCTCTTGGGCGGCGGCTGCGACATGACTACCGCGCGCGCGGAACTCGTTGTAGATGGGCGCGTTGTCCGGGCGTCCACCGGAAATTGTAACGAGAGCATGCAGCGCGTCTATTGGGATGTCTCCAAATTCCAGGGGAAATCGGCGCGCATACGACTGGTGGACGGGTCGAGCGCAGGGTGGGGGCACATCAATTTTGACGACGTCCGCTTCCTTGACCTGGGACCGGCCTCGGAAGGTAAAGCTCCGAAATCCGGGGAAGACGTCGGCGCCCAGCCTTTAGCGTCTCCCGGCTCCGCGGAAATCAGTTGGGATTTCGAAAATCCGCAGCTGCCCGGATGGAAGAAGACGGGTAATGCGTTTACCCATCAGCCCACCTATGGGGACAACCCCACGGCCCGACGGAGAGGACAGCCGTCCGGCCATGAAGGCGACTACTGGATAGGGGGATTTGAGAAGCGGCCCCGTCCATCGGATCCACCGGGGGCGGTCCAGGGAGATGGGCCCCAGGGAACACTCCTTTCGGACCCCTTTACCATCACCGAGCCGAATATCCGATTTCGGATCGGCGGAGGATGCGATGAATCCAAGGTGCGCATGGAACTGCTGGTTGGCGGCAAAGTGGAAAGAAAGGCCGCCGGCAAGTGCAATGAGACCATGGAGAGCTTGGTCTGGGACGTGAGGCCTTTCCTGGGCCGGACCGCCCGAATCCGCATTGTGGATCAATCGAGCAGCGGCTGGGGTCACATCAACGTCGACGACATCCGTTTCGAATAATTTAACCTACTCGGGACACCTGGTACGTCATGGAACTGGATTCCTCCAAGATTTCCGAGCACAGGATTCTGAATCTGCTGCATTCCCTTCTGCTGATCCTGGGTATGCAGCTGTTGGTATTGGCATTGGGATGGGCCGCCTTTGGGAAGGAGTCGATCGTATTTTTCGTCGTTCCGGCATTCGTTTTTTGGGCTGGTATCCGGTACGGATCCTCTGGCGGGAGCGGCCATCGGACTGCTTTTTGTATTCTCGGCCTCGTTCTCGACGATCAGGCGCTCAAAGTTTCCTCGAATCGAGCCGCCCCGGTTTTTTTCGAGACCCGGACCCACGACAGACCGATCATACCCGCCAGAAAGAGTATGCCCAGCGAGAGTACTCCCGATCGCATGCTGCCCGTCACGGTGATGACCGAACTGTAAAGGGCGGGGCCGAAGATGGCCGCAAAACGGCCGCTGATGGCGTAAAAACCGAAGAACTCGGCGCTGCGTCCTGTAGGAATCAGTCTTCCTGCCATCGAACGGGCTATGGACTGAGAGCCGCCCAGCACCGTGCCCGAAACGATCCCCAGGATCCAGTACTCTTTTTTAAGGTCCCAAAATCCCATGAAATAGGCCCACAGGACCACGCCCGTCCACACGAACAGGGTAGCCATAAGGGTACCTTTCTGGCCGAGGCGATCCGATAGAAAGCCTAAAAGGAGGGATCCGAAAAACGCCGTCCCCTGAATCACCAGGAAGAACAGGATCAGCTCGTGCGTCTCCATGCCCACCACGGCGGCTCCGAAGATCGAGGCGAACACAATGACGGTTTCAATGCCGTCGTTGAACAGGAGATAGGCGACTAGGAATTTCGTGAATTCCTTGTGTTGGCGTATATGATGAAGGGTCTCGAACACCCTCGAAAATCCGAGGCGAAGGTATCCGGAACCGGGCCGCGCCGTTGTGCAGTCCCGCCTTTCCTTCACCCAGAAGAAAAACGGCAACGCAAATACTCCCCACCAAACAGCCACGGAAACAAAGCAATGACCCACAGTGAAGGTTTTGGCGGGAAATCCAAGCCAATGCGGAAATTCGAGCATCACCAGATTCAGCGCCAGCAGGAGCCCGCCTCCTATGTAACCGAGAGCCCATCCGATCCCGGAGATACGGCCCACATTGTCTTCGTTCGAAATTTCAGTCAAAAATGCATTGTAGAAAACCATCCCTCCACCGAAGCCCACATTCGCCAGAATGAACAGCGTGCTTCCCAACAGGACGTCTCCGGTGTGCACGAAATAGAGCAGGGCGGAACACACCACTCCCAGGCAGCAGAAGACGCCGAGAAACCTCTTTTTCGCGCGGGTTTCATCCGCTATGGCGCCCAGTACGGGACCCATGAACGCCGCCACCGCGTAACTCATGGAAAGCACATAGCCGAACAATGCCGCGCCAGGGATTCGTACCCCCCAGATCAGGACACCGGTCTCCCCACCGGCCACCACCTGGGCGAAATACTTGTTGAAGATCACGGCGAGGATGGTGGTGGCGAACGCCGAGTTGGCGAAATCGTACAGGCTCCAGCCCAGCACCGCTTTGTTGTATATGCTCCGGTCCAATATCGCACCTCGATACCCGTGTTGAGCAGCTGCAGTGGAACTTAATTGGTTCTACGGAGAAGGATCCGCCGGAAGCGAGTATCCCTCGAATTTCCTGAGCATGACCTGACCGCTTTTGGCTTCGTGGACGAGCCCTCGGGAGTACTTGCGATGGTTCGCGCAACGCGCCGATGGCGTCCAATACATTTGAGCGTCCGGGTTCTATGGTCTTAGTGCGCTTAGGTTCTTCATCACCTTCTTGGGACAGGGTACCTGCTTTCTTGGGGTGTAACAGTCCTTCGCGATGTTTACCCCTCAGTTCATGATAGGGCTGCTCTTCCCGTCGCACAACAAGTCTAACAAAGACTTCCCGAAAGTTCAAAGCAGGGAACCTCCGGCTGAAGTGTCATGAGGCGCCCTTTATACACGACCGTGAGGAAGTTGACCAGATATTAGGATAAGCTAATGTTGTCACCTAGATATTAAGATAGAAGCGAATCACCGTGGAAAACCGCTTCCCAACCGAGTTACCCCCATGGTAAGACGGAATTTAGTCGAAATTGAATGCACCTGCAAAGCGGGGGCGGCGGAAAGTTCTGCAAATGCTCGGCGTTGTTCCATTCGTGTCCGCGCTCCCGAGACCGGTATTTGTGCCTCTAATCCCGCGCCTCCGACGAACCGGCCGGCGCCATTCTTACATTACTGGACTTGTACCGATGTACACGCTCTGCTCTATAGTTCTTCCCATTTGCAATCAGGCTGATCACATCCGAACCGTTGTAAACGAGTACGCGGAGAAGCTCGCCGAGCTCACCGTCCCTTATGAAATCATACTGGTAGTAAACGGCTGCCGTGACAACTCGGAGGCCCTCTGCCGGGACCTCGCGGAGAGGCGCGAGAATGTCCGCCTGATTGTCAGTCGCACCGGTGGCTGGGGGCTTGCCGTAAAACTGGGCATGAGTTCCGCGGGCGGCAATCTTCTGTGCTTCACCAATTCCGCCCGTACCACGGCCGACGATCTCCTGTTTTCAATCCAGTTCGCTTTGGACAACCCCGGAATCGTGGTCAAGGCCAATCGCAAAATTCGCGAAACTGCCCTGCGCAGGCTGGGCTCCATCCTCTATAATATCCAATGCCGGATGCTGTTCGACATTCCGGTTTGGGACATAAACGGTACCCCCAAGTTATTTCCCAGGGATTTTAAGCACCTGCTTACACTATCCGAGGACGGCGACCTCTTCGACATGGAGTTTATTTTCCGGTGCACCATGAATGGGTACAGGATAGTGGAATTCCCGATTAACCTGACGCCCCGGCACGGAGGAAAAAGCACCACAGGCATTTTATCGGCGCTGAGAATGTACGGAGGGGCCTTTGGATTTTACCTGAATTCGCCCGGAGGTCGCAAATGAAAGGCGTTTCATGGACCGAACCGGACGGTTTGTGGGGCAGAAACGAAGCTCTTTGGAGAAATCCGGCCCAGGTTGCGGGACTGTGGGACGGGGCCGGTAGTATCGATCCAAGGCTTCTCGAGTTTTACGTAAGCGGCAAGTGGTGGGACACTCTGGAATCCGCGGAAATAACCCTCATCGTCAGCAGGGAATACGAGCACTCGCTGATCGCCCTGGGGACCGATGGAAAAGGGAATGGACGGGTCACCAGATGGCCGATTCCTCATCCTTCCGGCCTGGCCGTGGACAGACAAGCCTGCAGACTATATGTAGCAAGCACTCGGAATCCAAACCAGATTTTCGAATTCCTTCCCGCTCGCGGGCGGCAGGAACGCAAGGAAGCGAAATGGCGCGGGACCGGTGGCGATAAGAGCCTCGTGCCCGTGGGCTCCAGGTTTTTCCCCGGCTGTCTGTATATTCACGACATAGCACTCATCGGCCGGGAACTACACGCCAATTCAGTGGGAAACAACTCAGTGATTCGCCTGGGAAATGACGGCAGGTTCGAGCACGTCTGGTGGCCCCGGTGCATCGAAACCGGGTCGGAACCCTCTCTGGGGATAAATTATCTCCAGTTGAATTCCATAGCCGCCGGGAACTCCATCAACGAATCCTTTTTCTCGGCCTCATCGGAGCGTATCTCATCCAGGCGTCCTGGTCACAGGAATTTCCCGGTTAAAGGAAGAGGTGTGATCTTCTCCGGGAAAACGGGCGAGCCCGTGGCGCGAGGTCTTACCAGGCCGCATTCGGCGCGACTTCACCGGGGCCGGTTATGGGTCGATAACAGCGGGTACGGCGAGATGGGCTTCATAGACGACGGAAAATTCGAGGCTGTGGTAAGACTGAACGGTTGGACACGGGGACTTTGCTTCCATGAAGATATTGCATTCCTGGGCACATCGAAGGTCATTCCCCGTTTCGGCCAATACGCTCCGGGACTGGATATCGAGAGTAGTATATGCGGCATTCACATGGTGGATGTAAGGTCGGGAGAGATCATTGGGAGCCTCATCTGGCCACACGGGAACCAGGTTTTTTCCATCGAATGGCTGCCCGCCGGCTGCGTTTCAGGTTTTCCCCTGCCGGGAAATGGCAGGACCCGGAAAGTGGAGATCGAGGAACTTTTCTATAATTTTAGAACCTGACCGAGTTCCGCCCGGCGAAATACCTTCGCAATTGATGCCGAAAGGTTTTTTTCCGACGCGGAGTTCACCATCGGAAAACCTCGACGCGAGGCGCAAGAATACATGGAAATGGAATTCCGGTTGCTAATGATCGGCGCGATGTATGAGAACGGAGGAAACGTCACCCACCGACTGTTTGACGGTCATCCCCAGATGTTTGTGTATCCTTTCGAATCGCAGATCGGGACCTGCCTGGTCCAGGATATGCTCTCATCCGTTTTCCCCGTGAAATACCGTTGGCCTGCTTTTGAACTCAACGCCTCGGCCATCGACGACTACAAGGCGATTATCGATGAGGAGTGCAAGATTCGAGCACGAACGCCTCATGCGAGCAAGTTTCGCCATATGCCCTTCGACTTTTCCGACGACAATCGCCGCGAAATCTATCAGAGCTATATCAGGGAATCAGGCAGGTCGAGGTCGACAAACATAGCGGCATTCTTCAAGTCCACCTTCGATGCGTGGAAAGACTACAGGCACAATGGGAAACGGACCTTATACGTCGGATACAGTCCGATAGTCGTTGTGGATTTCGAGAAGATTTTTTATGATTTCCCCAATGCACATTTTCTCCATGTTGTTCGAAATCCATGGTCAGCGTACGCCGATACCAAGAAGAGGCCGGTCCCGATGAGCTTGGCGAACTACATCCTGGGCTGGAACCTCAACCAGCATTTTGCGCTCCTGGGCCGGAAGAAATTTCCGGGAAGGCTTCACATAGTGCGGACCGAGGATGTGATGGCTTCCCCTGAAAAGACGCTCGGAGCAATCTGTGAGAAGCTTGGTCTCGAGTCGGCCCACAGCCTTGGCCAACCGACGTTCAATTCAATACCCCTCGAGGAGGTCTACCCGTGGGGGACCATCAAAAAGGCGACACCCGAGGCAAACAAGGCTACCGCCGCCGAACTATCGGTCGAAGAGCGCGAGGAGATCCGCATCCGGACCTGGCAGTACCTCGAGACATTTGACTACAGGAACTTCATTTGAAAAGGGTACTGAAACGAAAATTCTGCAACGAACCAAAGTCGATTCAATCCCATGGCATCGGGAATGCGTCATAGACCATGGTTGTTGAAACAGGCGGGAAATACCGATTCGGGAGAGGCTTCAAGGGGCGGTAAAGCGCTCATGCGCTACACGCCTACCCGGTAGGACTCGGACACGTTTTCTCGGAGATCGACCATAAGTTCGTCATCCCGCCCACGGCGGACCAGGATCCGTTGCATGCTCTTTCGGGCCGGACCGGACTCGTATATTCCGCCTTCCGAGAAACGGCTTCCGTGGCAGGGACAAACATATTCCTTCCGATCCGGATAGTAAACGGGTTTGCACCCCAGATGAGGGCAACGATCCAGGAACGCGAACAGGCCTTGGTCGTCGCGGTCCAGCCAGAATTCGGCTCCTTTGAAAGGGAACCGCTCAGGCATGGGCACGGGATATCGTACCTTTTCCTTCGGCCCGCTTGCCGCCAGGAAAGCAGAGATGCTTCGAAGCATGACCGCCAAAACTATTAGGACAAGGGCCCAAATCAGAAACAGCACGCTTCGGCGCGAGGCGCCGTCAGTCGCACTCCCGGACGGCGAAAATGCTTCCGGATCAGGAGCGTCTGTTTCTTTCATCTCGATCGGTCGGATTTTGTCCCCTTTCACGATCCCCCGTATGCTCCACTCGTTCCGAACCGCTTCCTATATATCATGAAATAGACCACGGGAACCATTACTAGTGAGAACGCCGTTGACACGAACAGCCCGAAGATCAACGCCCAGGCCAGACCGGAAAATATGGGGGCCAGGGTTATGGGCCAGGCGCTCAGCGCCGTAGTCGCGGCCGTCAGGAAAATGGGCCGCATGCGCACGGCTCCGCTCGATAGTATGGCGGCCTCGAGGGACTGTCCCTCGGCGAGTTCGTCCCTTATGAAGGTGATCAGCACCACGGAGTTGCGAACCACGATGCCCGCCAGGGCAATGGTCCCGATCATCGCGGTGGCCGTGAAGAAAATCGGATTCGGGTAACCTCCCACCTGTCCTCCCGTCACCGCGTTGAGCAGCCAGAAGCCGGGCATGATGCCGATGATGGTCAGAGGCACCGCGATCAACAATACGCAGGGAATCAGGTAGCTCCTCGTTTCGTACACCAGGAGAATGTATATACCCAAAAACGCAACGGCGAAGGCGATTCCTAGATCTCTGAACACATCCACCGTGATCTTCCATTCTCCTTCACCCGTCCATTCGACCTGAAATCCTTCCGGCAAGGGGTTTCGTTCGAGCTTCCGTTGCATGCTGAAAATCGCTTCCGCCGGCGGTCGGCCCGCCAATTCACCATAAATGTACACCAGGCGGCGGAGATTCTTATGGTAGATCGTCTGATCCACGGTCGACTCCGTGAAAAGACCCAGTTCGGCAATCTGCACCGGCACGCCCGGATTCCCCCGGACATAAAGCGCCTTGAGGTCCTGCAACGTTGATCTTCGAGCCATCGGAAGTTGCAGATAGATGTTGAACGGATTCGCTTCGTGTGGAAGATGCACCACCCCGGCGTCCGCTCCCCCCAGAGCCATCTGCACCGTACGGGCAATATCCTCGGTGGAAACGCCGTTCAAAGCGGCTTTCACTTTGTCCACTTTGAACACATACAGAGTTTGAGGAAATTCCACCGAAACGTCCAGATCCACGAGCAGAGGCTCCTTGGCCATCATGTCCCGAACCATGCCCGAGGCTTCGATCATTTCTTGGTAGGTGCTGTAAGGCGCTCCGTATATTTCGGCCGTTATGGTGGCGATAACGGGCGGTCCCGGCGGAATTTCCACGATTTTAACATTGGCATGGAACCGTTCGGCTATGTGCTCGATATCCTTTCGGATCCGCAGCGCGATGGCGTGACTCTGCTGCTCGCGGTGATATTTGTCGATCAGGTTCACTCGGATGTCGGACACATTGCTGCCTTCCCGAAGATAATAGTGCCGCACCAGACCGTTAAAGTCCATGGGGCTCGAAAGGCCCACATACGTGGTATAATCGGTCATCTCGGGTACACTCGGCAGATACCCGGCTATGGCGTCCGTGGCTTCCGCCGTGCGCTCGAGGGTCGTTCCTTCGGGCATGTCCACCACGATCTGCAGCTCATTCTTGTTGTCGAACGGCAGCATCTTGAGCGGTACCAGCCCTAGGGCGGCCAGAGACACGGCTCCGAAAAACAGAACCACCGTCCCGGCGAGCAGCAGGAAACGCCAATAGGACGAGGATAGAAACGGACGCATAATCCGGCTGTAGCTTTTGCGCAGCCAGGCCGGCGTCACATCTCGAGGAACGGTTTCGGCCGACTCGCTCTCTCCCTGTTTTCGCAGCAGATAATAACTGAGCCAGGGCACGATGGTAAGGGCGCACACAGTGCTGAACGTCACCGCCAACGGCACGTTGATCGCCATGGGCCTCATGTAAGGACCCATCATGCCCGTGATAAAGAACATGGGCGTGAAGCTAACAATGATGGCCAGCGTGGAAAGAATCACCGGCGGCAACACCTCCTGCACCGCGGCAATCGTGGCGTCCAACGGTTTGCGCAGGCGCATGCGTATGTGCCGCTGGATGTTGTCCACATTGGTGATGGGGTCGTCCACCACCAATCCCAGAGACAGGATCAGGGCGAAAAGGGTCACCCGATTGATGGTATAGCCGGCCAGGTAGTTGACCAGAAGCGACAAACTGAACGTTATGGGCACCGCGGTAACTACAATGAAGGCTTCGCGCCACCCCATGGAAAACAGAATCAGCCCGGCCACGATAATCCCTGCAACGATGAGGGATTCCACTAAGTCGTTCACCTTGTCGTTGGCTGTCCGGCCGTAATCCCGGGTAATGGCGATGTCCATTCCGTCCGGCAGAACCGTGCTCCTGAGCTCCTCCAGTCGAGCCTGAACGGCCCGGGAGACGCTTATGGCGTTGGCGCCTTTCTTCTTGGCGACGGCAATGGTAACCGAAGGATAAGGACCCGGGGAAGCCTGATGGTCCGAACCGGTCCATCGAGGGTCCGCCGCCGGTCCGAAACCGAAACGGGTATAGCTGTCGATTTCGTCGGAACCATCCGAAACCCGCGCCACATCCCGGAGGTACACCGGCCGGCTCTCGTGAACGCCCACCACCAGGTTCATGACGTCTTCCGGACGAGCCAGTGCATCGCCCGCGTCCACAACCTGTTCCCGATTGACCGAGTCAAACGAACCGGCTCTTAACGTAACGTTGGCGGCCGCAAGAGCCCGGGACAGGTCCAAAGGCTGCAGACCATGAGCGGCCATGGCCTCCGCATCCAAACGCACGTTGAGTCGGCGCCGGAGTCCCCCAACGATTCTGGTTACGCCCGTATCGGGAATAGCCTGAAGCTCGATTTCCAGTTCTTCCGCCACCCGCCGGAGTTCGTACTCCTTGTATCGCCGGCTGAACAACGTGGCGCACAGAATGGGAACGTCGTCTATTTCCACCGGTTTTACGACCCATCCCGTAACTCCCGGTGGAATAAAATCCACATTCATCTGAATCTTGTTGTACAAACGAATGAGACTGTCTTCCCGATCCTCGCCCACATAGAACCGAACCGTCACCACGGCCAGGTTGGGTTTGGACATGCTGTAAACGTATTCCACTCCGTCGATCTGGTAGAGCAGTTTTTCGAGACGCGTGGCCACCAGTCGCTCGACCTCGCCGGCGCTGAAACCGGGCATGCGGACGAACACGTCCGCCATGGGGACTACGATCTGGGGATCTTCCTCTCGGGGGGTCATCAGGAGAGCGCCCATACCGGCGGCCAGCGCGAACAGGATCAGCAGAACGGACAGATTCCGGCTGATGAAGGCCCGGACCACACCTCCGATCACGCCATCCCTTTGCTGAGACACTTCAGACACTCGTCACCTCAACGTTATCAAAGTCTGTCTCGCATCAATGCAGCAGAACCCGCTGAAGCGGGGCTCCCGGCTCGGGAGACTCGATTCCCGAAAGGACCTCGAGCCGGTCCCCGAACCGTCTGCCCGTTTGCACCTCCTGCCGCACGACCGTCCCGTCCGGACGCACCAGGTCCACGAGTTCAACCTGTCCGATCCGTCGGACCGCGGATGCGGGAACGAGGAGCCGGTGGGTGGCGCCGTGAGGTACATACAGCCGACCGAACATACCGGGGAAAAGCCCCTCACGATAGGGAAGGACCACCTTCACCGTAAAGGCGCGGCTCGTCTCGGAAGCCTGGGGAACGATTTCTTCGACGGGGCCCCGACAACTGCAATCGCCGGCGTCAATTCGCATATCGAGCTCCATTCCAAGGCGGATGAACGGCAGCAGCGATTCCCGAACCGTCGCCTCGAGTCGCAGATTGGCGGGATCGTACATGGTGAGCAGCGTTTTTCCGGGTACGGCCATATCTCCCGGCTCCACCATGCGTTCGATAATTCTGCCGTTGACGGGTGCAGGAATCCGGGTAAATTTCAAAGACGATTCCACCACCTGGATTTCTTCCAACGCTCTGTCGACATTCGCTTCGGCCGCGGACTTTTTCATTTTCGCCAGATCGAATTCCTGCTCACTGGCGGACTTCCGATCCAACAGTTCGCTGACCCGACGGAATTCCCGTGACCGGAGCATGCCTTCCGCCTTGGCGGACTCGTAGCCTGCCCGGGCCGCCGCCTTCCTGGCCTCGAGCTCCCCGCGGTCCAGCTCGATCAGAAGGTCCCCTGCTTTCACTAGATCTCCTGCATAAACATTGACCTTTTCCACGCGTTCGAGGAGTTTACTCGCGATCAGCGTGCTGTGTTTGGCCCTCACCGTTCCCACAGCCTCCGCCACCAGGGGCATTTCGGTCCATTCAACAGCCGCCGGAGTATCCCCCGGTCCTATGCGGGCCTCGGACAAAGGAATTTTGTCCGGCGCAATCTTTTCATTGAACGCCCTCGTCACCCAGAGCCCCAGGAGCAAAAGCAGCAGCAACGCTCCTGTCAGGCTCAGCAACCGGGTCATCAAACGTTTCTTGTCTGTATTCGGCATGGTGGGTGGTGGTCCCTATCTTTTGAGTGGCGGATGCTTGTTGAACGGGTTCTTGGCCAAAATTCCGTGATACACCTGCCTGATGTTGCTGAAAGCCTAAGTGAGCCAGTCAAGCATCTTGCTCACGATACGGGCAAATACATCGGTTTCTGAAATCCCGGACGCTCTGGGCAACTTAAAGGAATGGTCGCCCCCATCAATGACCTCGAGGTCCCAGGGCGCTCTCAGTTTGGACAACACGCTCCTGAGAAGTTTCAGATCGCATAAAGAGTCCCTTGAGCCGGCGAAGAACAGCATGGGAACCGAAATATCATAAAGACGGGCATCCCGCAGGCGATCTTTCTCGCCGGGCGCGTGCAACGGATATCCCAGAAAGACGAGCCGGTCCGCGGGCAGTGCGCCGGCGGACACCATCTCGGCGGCGATGCGGCCGCCCATGGATTTTCCGGCGGCCACCACGCGTTCCGGTCTGATTTCGTCGTGTTCTTCCATAAATTCGAACGCGGATTGCCAGGCCGACTCGAGGATTTCCCGGCGGTCCGGGGCCTTGCGCCCCTGTTCCTTGTAAGGAAAATTAAACCGTAGCGCCGGATACCCGGCATCCGCCAGTCCCGAAGCCACGGCCTCGAGCAACGGGTTGTGCATGTCATTGCCCGCTCCGTGGGCGAGGACCACCGCAGTCCCCGTACCCGGGCGGAAATCGCCCGGCATGGAAACGATACCCGACACGCCGCCCGCACCCGCTACTTCGATGGACACATGACTTTCGTGCATAGGGTCATCCCATGGTTCGAATCGGCCCGGTCCGCCGGGGGAACTTCCTACCTGCTCAGCCGGCGCCACCAGGCCCGCTCCCCGACGAATGAACCTCCAGAGCTCCCTTTAGAAGAGGATGTACCTGAATATAGAACGAAATCCGGTGGTCGTCTATTTAAAAAATGCGGCCGCAGTGGGGGAGAAAAGGATCATGATCCTGGCAGGTAAATATTGAGATCCCAATCGGAAACCGAATAGCTGTTCCGCTTCTGCAAAAAAAAGAATGGAAGTCTTGAACTTGAGTCGGCTGCTTTTACTTTCCGTGTCTGGCTGTTGGCAGATGTCGTCCTATGTATGCTATGGTCACGATCTGTTTTTCAGTATCAGGATGGAAGTGTATGCGCCAGTTGATGCCTCTAATCTTCGTGTGGTAATTATATACTGCGAAGTTACCGTTAGAATTAGAAAACCTGCGGGCGTCCGCAAGTTTCTTGCTGGTCCTTGTAGACAGGCTTTCTGCGGACCATTCGATGCCTTCCGGGTTGTACGGCCCTCCAGCCCACTTTTTCATCGCACTGTTCAGTATGAAAAGATGTTTAAGAACTTGGCGGAAATGAGGTTCACGCCCCGATAACTGTTGAATTTGCGCCTTGGTTGCAGGGAGAAACGCGAGACGAGGAAATAGAGATTCCTTTTGCTCCCAGAGTGAGACCCCATCGACGACCTGTCTTTGAGCACGTTCACCAATCCATACGCAACGGCGGCATACATGGTCTAAGTTACTCAAAGAGCAGACTTCCACAGTTTCGGATCCCAATCTACTATTTAGGGCATACATCACTTGATACACGACTTGAATGGGATCCTGTTCGAACCTCTGATCACCTCCAAGGGAAAGAGCACATGTATCGTCAAGATAAGCCACGCCCAAACCCTCAGCTTTTTGACCTTGGAAATAGAATTCGTGCAGGCCCAAGTCGTCTGATTCCAATTTGTTCCAGAGTTCCTCGACAAAAGGGGCTTTCGTTGCTACGGTCTTGAATAATAACCGTTCGTCCCGGTTCACGCGTCTGTCCTGAAGCCAGTGCGAGACAGTATATTGGGAAGCAACCAATTCGGACATAAGGTTTCGTTTGGTACGAAGGATCTTCTCAGAACCGCAATCAGCAACGGCCTTGAAAACGAGCAAGAGCATATGCATGCGTTCCTGGGCATCCTTTACGCTCGTAGAGACCTTCTGGAAAGACAACTCGTTCAATATCTGATGCAATCGGGGAACCCTGCGGCCTTAAATCAATTCCATTAGGAGACGCTCTGTTTGATCGAAAAATCCTTCCGGCCAGTTATCGATTCGTCCATCCTTATCCACCCGAGGAGACTCCACAAAATGCTGCCCACCAGGCTGGTTCCGTTGGAAAAAATGAATGCGCACATCCTCGCTGGCAATACAACCATCCCTCACTTCTACGCGTACTCCGTTCAGTATATGATCACTGTGAGTCTCCACAATGAGTTGTATCCCGCCAGACGCGGCGAGTGCGAACAGTCGCCCCAACGCCACTTGTCCCTGCGGATGCAGATGTGCCTCCGGATTTTCCATGAGAACCAAATCTCCTGAAGAAGACGACAGAACGGCCACAAGAACCGGGAGCGTATAACTGAAACCGAAGCCGACATTGGGCGTCGAATATGGTCTGGACATTAGCCCCTTGGTAGAAGAAGGAAAGGAAACCCTCAACGAAGTCTTGCCTATGTCCGGGAAGGAAATCGGTTCCAATCGCGCACCAGGACTGATTTCTCCCAGCCACAAGTTAACCTGTGAATAAAGATTTTCCTCCGTCGAGTCAGAGGTTTTCGGATGCAGCAACCCTTGGAGGCACCGCAGGCTTTTTCCGTATTCTTCAAGATAGGCCACCGCGAATCGCCCATCTGCGCCCAATTGTCGCAATTTGCGAACATAGTAGGCAGAGATCTCGTAGATTTCTCGTGGCCCCATGCGCTCAGCCGCCAAATAATGGAATCGATTGCCGAAAACCACCCATTCAGGCAAGACCTTTGGTCCCTCTTCCAGCATCAGCACGTCCGCATGGGGATCCTCATACCTGAATTTCCAGGACTCCTGCATCCCGCCAACGGTCAATTCAAGAACAATATGCTCGTCTCGAGCACCTTCGAACAGCACATCGCCTGCCCTGCCCAGATTCACCAAATCGCCGTTCAGTAGCAAACCATAGTGTTCCAACACGTTCCGCATGGCCGATTGTCGAAGCAGCAACAAGCTCTGTAATACTGTTGACTTACCCATGCCGTTGAGACCTGTGAGGAGGGTAATCGGAGCAAGCGAAACCTTCTGGTCTTCGAAGCACTTAAAATTCATTAGATGGATGGCCTGCAGGTGATTAGTTTGCATTGAGGATATCCTCTACAAGTTTGGCAACGGTTTTAAACCGCTGCTTCACTTTCTTTACGTCCCCAGTTCCTTGAGATACCGCGGCGACAAACTCGTCATTAGTGTTCAAAACCTCAATAAATCTACTGATGACGTCATCTTTTCGGTGGATTAAATGTTCTAATTTATCTTCAGTGAGTTGGCCCAGAGTGACGGACCAGACCTCAAAGATGGCCTTGTTGATGGGATTTCTCCAGGCCGAAACCCCATCCCTAAGGCTTTTCCTGAAGGCCTGTCTTCCAAAGATCAGCCTTGATGCTCTCATAGCCCGTTGAAATCTCACCTCTAGGTCTTCGAGCTCATCATTTCCGACGGTGTTCAATCTAGCCATTTGTTCATGCAGAAACCCATCAAGATCTGCTACCTTATATTGAGGGTACGGAACGATCGTGAAAGCCATGAAACGAAGTACAAATTCCTGATCTTCCATACGATCGGGGCGCACGCTCCCTTGGGTCGCCTCTAAGAAAGCCTTCGAGCACGCGAGTTTCTTTAGGAATTGGGGTGCATTCCCTTGATTCAGTGCGTGCCTGATCTCTTGGGCCGAGAGAACTAATCCACCCGTGTTGATTCGCCTAAATATGTTAAACTTTACCTGGGGTGGTGTGCCCGGCTGAATGAGATGCGCAACGACCTGCGTCTCTCCGATACGTCTCTGCAGGTGTCGGGGTAAGTCTTTGAACATGCTATTTTCGTAATTAATCAAAAACTCGAGGTGATGAAGCCTCATGTCGCTTAGGAGAAACTCCTGTAACGTCCAAAGACGCTGCAGTCCATCCACTACGACCCAGTTTTCGTCGTCAGTGGCGTCGAAATAGAAAGAGGGCAGGGGCATGCGAAGCAGTAATGATTCTATCAGGCGACTTTTCTGGGCTGGCGACCAGAGGTCCGCCTTTCTCTGAAAACTTGGGAACAGATCGATTTCTCCCTCTTGTATCCTCGTCACCAAGAGGCTAACCGTCGGCCATGAAGTGATGATCTGCGTCTTTGTGGGATCGAAGGGCTGTGTTATGGGCTCGTCTCCCTCCACTTCCTCGGGTTCAACACCACCGTCTTCTGGGGCGGAATCGGAGCATGCCGATTCAGTGTCTATTTCTAATTCTTGAAGGTTTTCAAATCGATTCATGTGCGTTCCCCTGGCTCTATTAAAGGGATCGGTTGTAACAGAGTTCCGAGACAAACAGCTTTTTGGCGATTCGCTCCCGGTAGATGAACAGATTGTTCAGTCTTTTCAGAGTACCCGCCTTGAACATCGCATCACTTCAAGAAGGACGATCTTCCTTACTTCGCTGCCCCCGATGACGCTCCTAACCTAATGAAGAGTTTATGCAAAAGGCCTTGCTGTATTATTAGCCCGTATTCGTCGATATTTATAGCCAGAAAAGCCAAGAGAAGCAAGCTTAGGACTTTCTGGAAAGAATTCCCGGAAGGAGGTCGGAATCATATCATTTTATCGAGAGAGGACTGTGTCGGGGGGCAAGCCCGCATGTTGACTTCTTTCCGATTCTCTAGCTTACCCAACAGCCTCTCTTTCCGTGGCCCCAAGCGGACCATCTGTGAAACAATCCTCAAATCTTCTTTCTCTCCGTGCCGTGCGGTTCTTCCTGCGGATACGGCTCCATGGCGTACACCCATATTTTGTGGCTTCGCGGAAACTCCTTTTTGATCATTACCCGCAGGCTTTTCTTCAACCCGGAGGCCTCCACGGAAAAACGGTCGCAGAAGAATCCTTCTTCAATGATTTCATAAACCGTTTCGGTCCTTCGCACGACCACGACCGATCAGTTTCTTTTATACGGCCGGATATCCGGATGATGCCCCATGGGCGTGTTGTCCAATCTCTCCAGCAACGCTGCGATGATGTTGGTTTTGTCGATCATGATCCCGGATCAGATCCTCTCGAGGGGCCCCAGCGGCACCAACGCCGGTTCTCCGTCCAGAGGAAATTCGTCGAGGAAGTCCCTTACCCGGTCCACCGTTACGTCCTCGATATCCTTCATGGCTTGGGTCACCGTTTTTCTGGCGGCTCCGGCGTTTTCGATTTCCGCCAGCTGGTTCCAGCGGCTGAGGCCGTGCTCCGCCTCGCGCACCAAGGCGGACTCCGCCTTTATCCTGGACCTCGAAAGGGCCGCCTCGTCGATGCGGCGATGCACTCTTGCCATCTCCTCACGAATGAGCCCCAGGACTTCTCCGGCTCTGGCCGGAGCGGTGGAAGCGTACACGTACATCAGTCCCGAATCGTTGAAGCCCACATGGGAGGCGCTCACCCGGTCCACCAGGCCTTTTTGCTTGACCGACCAGTACAGACGGCTGTTTTCCTCCTCCCCCAGATAGCGGGCCAGCACGCGTGCGGCGGGCGCCCACGGACTTCCCACTTCCGGTCCGGGCCAAGCCAGGGCCAGATGTTCACGTGCAACCTCCGGACGGTGCGCCGGCCGGGTTTCGGAGTGAAACACCGGGACGGATTGGGATCTTCCCGTTTCGCCCGAGGTCCACGTCGCCGTATGACGCCGGACTGTTTCCACGAGCCGTTCCCTTTCAATGGCTCCCGTGGCCAGGAATACCATGTTATTGGGGGTGTAACGGCGTCGAAAATAAGCCGTCATATCGCTGTGGCTCACGGCGGTCACAGTCTCCGCGGTGCCCAAAACGCTGGTTCCCAAGGGATGATCTCCAAAGGCGGCCTGTATCAGTCGATCGGCAATGAGAGCCGAAGGATTGTCATTGTACATGGCGATTTCCTCGAGGATCACGCCCTTTTCCATGTTGAAATCCGCTTCGTCCAATTTAGGACGCATCATATCCGCGAGGATGTCGATGGAATCCTCCGCACGTTCGGCTTGAACCCAATGGAAGTAAGCCGTGCCTTCCCACCAGGTATACGCGTTCCACAATGCGCCAAGATCGTCCACCTCCCGATTGATCTGATCCCAGGAACGCCCGGCCGTGCCTTTAAAGCACATGTGCTCCAAGAAATGAGACATACCGGCACGGTTTCTCGGTTCGTCCCGGGATCCGGTGCGCACGAGAAATCCCACCGCCGTGGAACCGAGCCGAGGGATGCTTTCAAAAACCAACGACAGTCCGTTTTCCAGTTTGGTGCTCCAAAACGGGTTTCCCGCCATGACGTTTTCCTATCGAGTCTCACCGGGCTCTTGGGGCCCTAACACCGCGATGGTGCGTGGGGTCGGTGTGTAATGTCGGGCCGCGGCCCGGGCTTGTTCCAGGGTTACGGAGGATACGCCGTCCAGTATGTCCTCCAAGGAGCGGGGCGTCCCCTGAAGCAAAAGGTCATCCACCAACGAGGACGAACGCGCGGCCACGAGTTCTCCCACGGTTCGCAATCTTCCGAGGATGACCGATTTGGCGCGCTCGAATTCTTCGGCGGAGATGTCTTCAGCCAGACGGTTCACTTCGGCCAGGCATACCTTGAGGGTTTCGTCCGTGCGATCGGCCCGGGTGCCTGCGTACAGAAGCGTAATCGCCCCGGATCGAAAGGGGCTGTAGGCCGTGCTCACGGTGTATACGAGACCCCTCTTCTCGCGAACCTCGGTAAAAAGACGGCTCGAGCCGCTTCCGGAAAGCACGGTGGCCGCCACCTGGGCCGCATAGAAATCGCCGGCGTCCCGTGGAGGTCCCGGATAAATGACAGCAATATGAGCCTGTTCGCTTTTCTTGAGTTCGTGCACCACACCGGGAGCGATGCGGACCGGATGAGCGTCCGGCACTGCCCCGGCCTTATGCCAGCCCAAAAGCGCTTTCTCCACAGCCTCGAAAAATGTTCCCTCTTCCATGCCCCCGGCTGCCGTAAGGATGAGTGCGGCCGGATGGGCGATCCGATCCCAGAACCGGACAACGTCGTCTCGATCGAGGGACGTTACCGATGCTTCGGTTCCCGGCTTGGGCCTGCCCAATGGGAATCCCAGGGCGGCCCTTAAAGACGTGAGCACGATTTTTCGCTGAGGCTGGTCTTCCAGGCTTTTGATCTGTTCGAGGGTCAGCCTTTTTGCGAGCGCCACCTCGTCCTCGGGGAAGGCGGCCGACTCGAACACTTCGCGATAAATCAGAAGCGCTTCCCCTACCTTGGCGGGCAACAGATGGGCTCGAAAGGTGAATGCTTCCGCTCCCGCGTTGACGGATCGGGAGACGCCGAGGCTGTCCAGGGCATCGAAAACACCCGCCGCGTCTTTTCTATCCGTCCCTTTCATCACGGCCAGTTCCGTTACATTGGCCAGACCCAGCTTCTCGGCGGGCTCATCCCCAACGCCGCCCACAAACCGGAGACACATGGCAAAGGATTGAGCCCCTTCGAAAGGTTCGAAACAAACGCGCACGCCATTGTTCAACACGCGCAACACAGGACTAGAACTACGATTACCCATGGGATCACTCAAATCGTTCGTGGTCGTCAAAAAAACGGAATCCGGCGAGGTGTCTTCCCGAAGGGGCCCCTGCCAAGGCTGTCTCAAATTTGAGGCCTTCGTAAAAAGTCCCCACGGCGTCATACCGGACTTGATCCTGCATCCATAAGTATATGAAATTACTGGATTCCTGCTTTCACCGGAATGACGGAAAACGGTCGCTCTCGAGTCTTTACGAGTTCATCAAATATAATTCATAACATGATAGCCGGACGGCAGTGTGTCAACCCGCAAAAGAAATGGTCGCGGCTTCGCATTTAGGAATTCGCATACAAACCGCGATGCCGAGCGACCATCCCTGCGAACCCAGGCAGTATACCGGCCGAATAAAAGGGCGGTCAAGCGACATCGCATGCTCCGCCGGTGCGAGAGAGCGAACGGGAACAGGTTGGATCAACGGATGAAATCGAAAAGAAAGCTCGGATGCGTTCCCGTACGATTCCTCCCGGCCCCCCGCTGATTCGACCCCAGGCGGAATCTTCGGTAGAAAAGGTCCGACTTTCCCTTGCTCCAACCCGTTGATAACGATATAATCCCGCCGTATCGGGGATTCGGACCGATGAAGATAGGGGTCGGATCGTAGCTTCAACACAGGATGCTCTATGAGGAGATAAGACCTTGAAAAAAAGCCTGATTGCCTTGATGACGTGTGTTTTGTTAGTGGGATGTATGCCCGCATTGGCGGGACAAATCGAAGGAACCGTGAAACCGTTTATGTGTGTCATTTACGGTATATCCTGCCCTATCAACCAGGAAGACCCTGTTGCAGCCACTGCGGAACATATTATCGTGTACACGGATGAAGGGAAGTACTATTTTGTTTTGAATGTTTCGAATCGTATACTCGCGCGACATATGTTTGGAACCGTCCGTATAACAGGGGACGTAAAAGGCAAGTACAATGCCATATACGCTGACAGCTTGGAAGCGTACGACGAAGGTGAATGGGTGAAGACTTGGACCACTCAAATGGAAGAAACCATCAGACAAATCCCAAATGATATCGAAAAAAAAGCGCGACAAGAACAGAATCAACATAAAAGCGACAAGTAGTTCGAAAGACAAATGCTCTTTAGACGGCTCGAACTAAGAAAGACAGTGGCTCTGGGGCGGTGTTCGACTTGCGACCACTTGGTTTCCGGGAACGATAACAGCCCGTTGAAACAGCCGGGTTGTTACAGGCCGTTGAAAAACGATGAGATGCAAGGCGCGCAAATCCCGCGGAATGAAGGCGTAC
The DNA here is from genome assembly GCA_016208165.1 of Deltaproteobacteria bacterium. Lineage (NCBI taxonomy): Bacteria > Pseudomonadati > Myxococcota > Myxococcia > Deltaproteobacteria bacterium. The sequence continues at coordinate 39,206 of JACQYL010000001.1, read as the reverse complement.
ATAGAGTACGTCGCAGTGACGAGGGATGAAGCGCAACGCCGCAGATCGCGCTTTTCAACAGCCTGATAACGGGTGTGCATGGTCCTTACGAAGGGGGTGGGTTATGGAGAGTCCGTATTACATTGATGAGAGCAAACCCTGGTTTCAACCTGAAGCAGGATGGCCGTCGGAAGTCCCCAAGAATCTCGAGTTTCCCAAGATCGGTCTGTATGATGTCCTCGCCGAATCGGCGGCCAAGTATAAAAGCCATAAGGCGATCTGGTTTCTCGACACGTTTATGACATTCGGCGAATTGCACGGGCGCGTCCTTTCCGTGGCCGCGGGATTGGCAGCCAGGGGCATCAAGAAGGGCGACGTGGTGGCGCTGGTGCTGCCGAATTCGTTTCAGTACGTAATTTCCTACTATGCCTGCATGCGGCTGGGCGCGATCGTGACCGGCGTAAACCCCACCTACAAGTCCGGCGAAGTGCTCCACCAATTCAAAATTACCGGCGTCAAGGCCGTCATCGTGCTGGATTCGCTCATTGAAACCCTGGTTCAGCCCATCCTGAAGGACTATCCCATCGAGATTCTCATCGTCACCAACATCGTGGACCAGGTTAAGTTGAGTCCCCTCAAGAAATGGTTGGGGAAAAAGCTCGGCAAGATTCCCCATGGTCCCGTTCCCTCGGGAGCCGTGCGGTATATGGATCTTGTCCGTACACCGCCTAATCCACCGAAAGTGCATGTGAGCGCCGATGACATCGCCACGTATATTATGACCGGAGGCACAACCGGAGTGCCCAAGGCGGCCGTGTTGTCCAATTTCAATTGCGTCTCCAACATGATCCAGTTGGACGCCTGGGTATTCATGGGTGGGGCCGGGGCCTGCAGCGTGGGTGTGCTCCCCCTGTTTCATTCCTTCGCCATGACCGTGGTAATGAACCTTTCCATCAAGGCCGGCATGTGGATGATGTTGTTCCCCAGACCTCCCGAAACCGAAGCATTGCTCAAAACCATCTGCGCCATTGGGGAAGACCGGAACACTTACTATTCGGGAGCGGAAGTTCTGTTTCAGCGCATTGCGGACTTTCCCGGCGTGGAGAAGTACCCCATTGCCAAGAAACTCCGCTGCTGCATAAGCGGGGCCGGCCCTCTTCACCGACCGGTTCAGGAATCGTTCGAAAAGGTCACGGGCGCCATCATCGTCGAGGGATACGGCCTTTCGGAAGCAACACCCGTGGTGTGCTGCGGTCCGCTGACGGAAGGGGTTCGCATGATCGGCAAGATCGGCCTGCCCATGCCCGGCACCGATTGGAAGATCATGGACCACGAAATGGGAACCAAAGAAATGCCCACAGGCGAAACCGGCGAACTCTGGGTGGCCGGACCCCAGGTGATGGTGGGCTATCTGAATCAGCCGATGGAAACCGCATCCACCATTCGTGAAATCGATGGAAAGCGATGGTTGCTGACCGGCGATATCGGCTACATGGACGAATGGGGAAGGGTGGGCATCAGCGACCGGAAGAAACAGCTGATCAAGGTCAGAGGGTATTCGGTGTTCCCCAAAGAGGTCGAAGAACTCGTCGGGAACCACGAGGGCGTCTCCGAAGTGGCCGCCGCCGGCCTCCCGGACGTGGCTTCGGGGGAAGCCATCAAGGTTTGGGTGGTGCTCAAGCCGGGCTACAAGGAGAAGCTTACCGAAAAGGAGCTGTGGGATTGGTGCAAGGAGAACATCTCCCATTACAAGGTGCCTAAATACATCGAATTCAGGGACGAACTGCCCAAGACCCTGGTGGGCAAAGTCATGAGACGCCAACTGCAGGAAGCGGACCCGCTGTATGGTCGCAAGTAGGTCCGGGTAGGACGGGGAGCGGTGTCTTCAGGCGTGTTCGGGGCTTAGTCCGGGCGATCTGAACACCCGCTGTTTGGAAAAGAACCGGTATGCGCTGTACATACGGCGCTTCACCGGCGATTAGGCCGCAAAACACGCGCAACCTTTTCCGGGATGGACTCGAATATGGGCATGGTGGATGTGTCCTCGAAGGACGTCATACTGAGAGAAGCCGTGGCCGAGGGACTATTGATACTCCGGCCGGAGACGCTCGATCGTATCCTTCGGAACGAAATCAAAAAGGGTCACCCGTTTTGTTTTGCCGAAGCATCGGGCATGCTTGCCGTCAAACAGACGCATCTCGTCATCCCCCACTGCCACCCCCTTCCGGTGGAATCCGTGGAACTGACGTTCGAAATCGAGCCTTCACATGTGCGGGTCCGTTGCGGGGTCAAAGCCCGGGCCCGCACCGGCGTGGAAATGGAAGCATTGGTGGGTGTAAGCGCGGCGCTGAACACCATTTGGGACATGGTGAAGTATCTGGAAAAAGACGAAAACGGCCAATATCCGTTCACCCGCATCACGGACGTGCGCGTAGTCGCCAAAAAGAAGGAGCAGTAGGGTTTTGATCCTGCCATCGGACCATCCCCATCGTGAGCACGCCCCCTCCAGTGTGGCCGTAGCCATTCTCAGCGTGTCCACCTCGAGAAACCTGGAACAGGACAAGAGCGGAGATCTGATTCGGGATCTGCTCGAGGATCGAGGACACCGCGTAACCGGTCGGGAAATGGTGAAGGATGACGTGACCCTCATCCGGAATGCCTTCGGACGACTGCTCGGTACGGCGGCCCGCGCGATTGTTGTGACGGGCGGCACGGGAATTACTCCTACCGACGTCACTGTCGAAGCGCTCCACCCCCTGTTGGACAAGGAATTGACTGCCTTCGGTTCCCTGTTCACTCAATTGAGCTATGAGGAAATCGGGCCTGCCGCCATTCTGTCGAGGGCCACTGCGGGAGTGACGAATAACAAAGCCGTGTTCTGTATCCCCGGCAGCAGCAAGGCATGCAGGCTCGCTATGGAGAAAATCATATTACCTGAACTCACTCATCTCATCGCCCATCTGGAATGAGATCGGATGCGTATTTCCTAGAACGGTTTCAGGCACACGGCAATCTAGTCCGTCTGTTTTTCCTCTCTGATCAAGGAGCGCCGCATGACCCCGGATTCCATGTCCAAGGCGTTGCGCTATCGGTGGTTCATTTTCTGGATTCTGGCCTTTGCTTACATCATGGTGTACTTCCATCGCCTGTGTCCGGCCGTCTTGGCCCTGGACATGATGAAAGATCTGAAAACCGGCGGTGCTCTGATCGGGTTTCTGGGTGCGGCGTATTTCTATCCGTACGCCCTCATGCAACTTCCCGCCGGCTTGCTCTCCGATTCCTGGGGTCCCCGCCGCACGATAACGTTGTTTTTCTGTCTGGCGTTTGGCGGATCCGTGCTGCTCGCTCTGGCGCCATCGGTCTTCTGGGCCATAGTCGGTCGGACACTGGTGGGGATCGGGGTCTCGATGTTGTTCGTTCCCACCATGAAGATTCTGGCCGAATGGTTTCGACCTCGCGAGTTCGCCACCATGACCGGTATTCTCATGGCCATGGGAGGAGTGGGCTCTCTCAGCGCCGCAGCCCCGCTGGCGGCCCTAAGCTCCTGGATCGGATGGAGATCCTCCTTCATGGCGGTAGGAGCTTTCACGCTGTTGCTGGCAATATTGGTCTGGTTGTACGTACGCGACAGGCCCGGCGATTTCGGTTGGCCCGCGCTTCATGAATCCAGGGCGCCTTCCGGCGGCGCCACCGGCCTCTTGCAGGGAGTCAAGAAAGTACTCACGTACCGCTACTTTTGGTTCCTGGGCGTATGGTTTTTCTTCACTCTCGGCATCTTTTTCAGTTTCGGCGGACTCTGGGGCGGCCCTTTTTTCATGCAGGTTTACGGACTGACCAAAGGTGAGGCGAGCCGCATTCTCTCTATGATCGCGGTGGGCATGGTCATAGGCAGCCCTCTCTTGAGTTTTCTTTCGGACCGGGTGTTCCGGGGACGAAAGCCGGTGATCATGCTCTCGAGTCTGATCCTTTTAGGGATCACGGCCCTCCTGGCCTTCTATACCCAACACCTGCCCGTGCCCGCTCTATACCTGCTTGTCCTCGGACTCGGCATCTTTTCGAGCGCCATCGTTGTGATTGGCTTCACCACCGCCAAGGAACTGTTTCCCGTGTACATGGCGGGAACATCCACCGGCCTGATAAACCTGTTTCCTTTTGCCGGGGGAGCCGTCTTTCAGCCGCTGTTGGGATATATTCTACAACTGCACGTACAACCGAACGGGTCGTTCAGCGTGGAGGGATACCGGCTGGCCTTTCTGGTGCTCTTTGGCTGCGCGGTCGTTTCCGTGATTTCGACTTTTTTCCTCCGGGAAACGATCTCCAGAGAAAGGTAGAGCCGAATCCGTGAAAACATAAAACGGAAGTCTTGGACTATGGACGAGCCGCGATTCCAAAATCGATCGCCGGCTACGGGATGATACGGAACTTTTTCTGATATTCCATTGGTAAAAGTCCGGTGTGCTTTCTAAACACTTCTCTAAAGGAGTTGCTGTTTTCATAACCCAGGTGATGACAGATTTCGTCAAACGTCAGGAAGTGTTCCTCCAACAGTCTTCTCGCGGTTTCCACTCTTGTTCGCTGCAAATATAATAACGGCGTATCGCCGGTTGCACATTTGAATCGGCGTTCGAACGTGCGCCGGCTCATTCCGTTCTCTCTGGCCACTTCGTCAAAATCGACCCTTTCCGTAAAATTAGTTTCTATCCACTGCTGAACCCTCTTTATCTTTTCGTCCCTATGCTTCTTCTGAAATTCCAAAACAGCATACGGAACCTGGGAGTTTCGGTCCATGTCGTGGATCAGGGTTTTGGCGCATTGAACAGCCACCTCATGGCCGCAGTATTTTTGCACAAGGTAAACGGAAAGATCGACGCCGGAGTACAATGCTCCCGAGCAGTACAAATTGCCCTCATCCGTAATCAGCCGTTCCGGTTTCAGATGGACCTTCGGAAACATCTCTCTGAAGAGGTTTACAAAGCCCCAGTGGGTCGTTGCCGTTTTTCCGTCCAAGAGTCCGGTTGCGGCCAGAAAAAATCCCCCCGTGCAAACACTGGCGATATCTGCTCCCCTCCGATAGTGATACTTAAGCCATTCCAATGCCTTAGCGTTATATTCTATTGTTTTTCCAAAATTGGCGATACAGGCGATCATAATGAGATCGGTTTCTTGTACATCGTCAATCGAGCAGTGGGGTTGAATCAAAACGTTATTGATGCACTTAACCGGTTTTCCGTCCATACCGGCGATTTCAACATCAAAATACGGTGTCGGCTTTAAGCCGTTAATGTGATTCCAGAGTTTGCCGGCATGAAAGAAAACATCCATGGGACCCATTACGCTGGTTCCAGTCGTATTGTAGAGAGCTAATATGGTCACCTTCATATCATCCATCCATCATGGCTGAAGCATTGCTAATAGCCAACAACCGTTCCATTTAGCATGCTACACTCATTTATCGAATTACAAAAAGCTCGGTTTTGCAATAAGCATATAAGGAGCCTAAAATGATCTCATTGGTGAACGATCACACACAACCTCTCGGCGTCGTTTCGGTTTGATATGGAAGTCAAAATGTACATGAAAGATAGGTGTCGGAAGCCTTTCTGATGATCCCGAACGCGCCGCTGCTGTGTTCGCACGTGAATGATGCAGTGCCGATTTGACGCTATCTTGAGGTTCAATGTCGTTTTTGCCACTTTCCACACCCTATTTTTAATACTATGCTTATGTCAAGCTCAAGTTCTCAGGCGTCCTGATTGAAGAAGGCGGCCGGCAACCGCCGGAATAGAGGGCGCCAAACAGCACAGGTGATCGCTCGGTTCCGGGGAAGCGACGAATGCACCGAAAAAGTGGGAAATCAGATCGCCTTGTATCGGGTCCCCTCACGGGTTTTCTAACGAATTACCATGGCGGAATCGGTTTTTAACATTTAAGCACTGACACCCGGAAACTTCTGCCGGTGAACCGGGCGTCAAGAACTGGACAGAACTCTGAATCTGTGGAAAAATCATCGTATGAATGGCCGCGATTATTTATCAATTTAGAGGAGAATGCTGATGGCAACAGGAACACTGGCGGAAGGAAATGTTGGGGACAAGTTTGACTGCGGATCAAGAACCATCACCGGAACCGAATTGGACATGTTTTGCACGATCGGCGACCTGAGACTGGATCCCTTCTTGATCGATGAGGCTGCCCAGGCTCTGGGTTTCAAAGGAAGATTGGTGCCTGGTCCGTTTCTGTTCACGATCGTCTTCGGATTGGCGGGGGATCTATTGAAAGATCACGTGCATGTGGGCACGAACAACCTCAAGGTGCGAGGCCCGGTCTTCCCAAACGACCGGATCGGGCTGGAAATCGAGATCCTGAACAAGAAGGAAGACAAGGACAAGGGAAGAGTCTTCACCACGTGGGGATTTGCTCTTAAGAACCAGAATGACGCGGTTGTCTTTCAAGGTGAAAACACCTGTATGCACCAGGCACGATAAGCGTCGTAGGTAGTCCGAGCAAAGAACCGGAAGGTTGGAAGCATCTTAGTGAGTCAGCCGCGATACACTGAAGCGGCTTGTGCTGGAAGCACGTCGAGAAGTTACCCATCTGCGGAGTTCGTCCGTATATACTCCCTCATCCTGTTCCTTCTCCCTGTCCTCGACGGGGAGAAGGAACAGGATCCCTTCGATCCGCCTGCTGAAACCGTTCTTGATCCTTCCCCCCTTCGAGGACAGAGGATTTCTTTTGTCCGTCTCTCTCCGGAGGCCTGTGATCATGTTGAACGGGATGTTCCCCACCGTCTCGTGAATGGCCCACTTCTACCGATCCATCGACAACGTGTAGGGTTACTTGATCGTGCACTCCTTTGAGCCGGGTCTTGAAGCTACGGAGAACCCGGAAAGCTTCCCCGGTTCGCCGGCGAACCGATTCGGAGACCACCACTTCCCCCCCTTCCGCAACGGACTGGATCCGTTGCGTGAGGTTCACGGGCGCGCCCACAATGCCGTACTTGGCTCTGGACTGGGACCCTATGTTTCCCACGATCACCTCGCCGGAGTGGATCCCGATCCCCATGCTCAACCGGGGTATTCCGAGCCCCTGATTTTCGTCGTTGACCCGTTCCATGGCGGACTGCATTTCAAGACCGCATTGCACCGCATCCTTGGCCTTCTCGTCGACGGTCGAGGTTATCGGGTCGAAAAAGACGAGGACGGCATCCCCAACAAAATCGATGATAATACCTTTGTATCGATGGATGATTCCGATAATATATGAAAAATAGCGATTCAGGACCCCGATTACAATTTCCGGACTCATGGCCTCACACAGTGGCGTGAACCCCCGCAAATCGGACATCAGGATCACCACCTCGCGCTTTTCTCCTCCCAGCCGGGTCGATTCCGGCCCCCGAAGCAGTTCCTCGGCCACCTCCTTGTCCACGTAGCGTCCGAACATATTGCGAATCCGTTCCTTTTGCCTCAACTCCGCGATCATGGTGTTAAAGCTCCTGGTCAGTTGCCCCACCTCGTCTCGACTTCTGACGGAAAGCGTTCTTCCGTAGTCTCCCGAGGCGACCTGCTTTGCGGAAGCGGAGATCTCCTGGATCGAGCGGACCGTTCCCGCGGTTGTCAGTCTTATGAGCATCAGCACGATGCCGATACAAATAATTCCGAAGCCGAAGAAATAGGTACGAAATCGTACGATGGGCCCAAGAATTTTATCCCCTGGAGCAAATACGACGATGGTCCATGGGGCATTTTGCAGCCTGCAGAACCCTGCCACCTCGCCGGGAGGATGTCCACGGCCTAGTACCGTCCCGAACGGCCGGTCTTTCAGGGCCTCCAAAATGGCTAATTCCAAGGAATCGCCGGCGCCGCCCAGACGACGCCGGCCCGCGTCGATGGCGGCCGTATGAGCCAGATAAGCGCCATTTTCGTCGACCAGGCAGGCCTTGTCTCCTTCGGTCCAACTCGAAGAGAGCACACCCTCCAGCAGATACTCGAAGCTGATGATCACTTGAAGCTGACCCACGGTCCGGTTGTCCCTATCCAGTAAGTTCGACTCGATGGTCACCGTTTTCTTACCGGTGGTGGAATCCAATTTTGGCGGGGTTATTCGGGCAACTCCACCCTCCTGAAACGGCTTCATGTCCGTATTCATGTCCTTGCCCGTTCCCGCACCCATGTGATCCCCTGAAGTACCACCTGCGCCCCCGTACTCAGGGAACCATTCGATATGGGCGCTTTCCACTCCCCCGAGTTGTTGCAGCCGGGAAATGAGCCAATCCTGAATCGATGTCTGGAGCAGCTCGCCGGACTGCTGGAACATCCGTATCCATTCCAGAGGCCGGCTCAACCTCATATCCATCTGGTGAGCGCCCCGTTGAAGCTTCAAAACGGCGGCTTCCCGCCATTCTGAAAGCATGGTGTTTCGCGCGTACAGAAAGCCGATGCTTCCTATCAGAAACAGCAGAAACGCAATCGGAATCAGCACGAAAAACATCAAACGTTGTTGGAGACTATTCGCCACAATAAGCACTCATCGCATATATACCAATCATCTCTCCGGATACCCCGATGCTCACCGGGGTTCCGCATTCATTCCCGAGGCCGACCGGCCACCCAAAAAGTCAGGCGGGAAACCGTTCCCGGTTTCCCGCCTGCTTCCGGTCGACACCAGCTGCGAAAGTAAGCACCTGATGGTTTGAGGACATTTCATTTGGGATGGGCGGGAGAACCACCGAGACCCCACTTGAACATCTTCCTGAGCTCCTTTTCCATCTCGGTAGACCAGACGGTTGTCCAAGATCCGTCGGCTTTCGCTTTCAGCTCGTCCACTTTAATCGAGTTGTACTCCGGATTCTTCTCCCCCACCACCATGACATCTTGGTTGATACGGCGAGCCAATACCGCCCGATCCATATTCGGCAACATGTACCAACTTCCGTCCGACGTCACGAGGACGAAGTTCGGTTCCATGGCTGTCAAGGCGTCCTCAAATCCTACCGGGCAGGGCTTCTTCTCGAGGGTGCACATGAGCCCCTGAATCGTTCCTTCCCACTGGCCGGCGAACGCCGGATAGGACATCAACATGGAACACAACACCAATGCGGATACTAAAACAGCCTTTTTCATCGCAACCTCCTTCTTTGTCCGTGGTTAACCTCGTTTGTTACAGTTTCCCGTCGCTCACCATTCCGGATTCTCACCAATGCTCTTCAAACGCTCACAAAACTATTGATAGTTAATATTAATCACCATAAAGAACATGTCACCCGGCAAGAGCCGATTTTCTTTCCGTCGTGACCCATGAGAAAAGGCCCCCATCTCAAATATCAAGAAACGTGTTGCTTTTTTAGCGACCTCCCTGAATCAGTGAACTGATTTTGTTAACGGTTCTTTGCACAGTTTTGGGAGCATTCTTTCGGATATTTGCCAAGGTCCGATGGGAACTCCATAAAGCACTGAGTCCCCTGTTGTGCTTTCAACTGCCGGTTACGGCAAAAAAACGATTTTTAGGGCGTTCAGGACATAACTATCCTTTCAATCTTCACATCCGGTTTCAAAACGGGTAATCAGGACCCTTGTTATCCCGGAGGCAGCCGCATATGCACATCCGTAAACGCTTCATAGGCCGGACAGTGGGGACCGAGGCGCGAGATCAAGCCACGTCCTGTCCGGATGAGTCGGCCCGCGACTGTCATGAGTTCCTGAATCACCGTACGAATGCGGCGGCGTTTGGCCGGGTGGCACACCGGCGAGGTGTCGCCGAGAAGCCCGAACTGACCGATAATACGCACCATATTATGGACCATGCCCGCACAGGTCAGCACCAAGCCATTAGTAGCGAACTTGCCGGGCGGCAGCCGCTCCATATCGAGATCGGCCTTGATTTCGCTGTGAAACTGCTCGCTCGTCCCATGCCCCCCGTACAACCGGATGATCCGTTCCTCGGGCAGAACCAGGTTGTGGTTCACCATCCTTCCAGCCTAACCTGCGGCGCCAGCAGCATTTGGCCGTCCCGATCCATGGTGCGTTCGGTCACCCGCATCACGCGCATGAATCGCTTCTCTTTCCCTTCGACTTCACGCGTCTCATGCACCGTCATCACGGCCACCTTTTTGCCCGGCCTGGGTTGGGTCACCTTGCCTTCGGCGAACAGCCGGTCACGCCAGGCCGGCGGGTCCTCCTTGCGGGGATTCCACTTAATCACAAAGGAGACGTTCCCGTGTTGCCGGAGCGTCACCAAGGTCTCCAACGCGCAGTGGGCCGCGTCGAGGCGCACCAAAAGCGTTTTTTCCGTCAACTGCCGCGCCCGTTGAACCACCCTATCCAGAAAAGGAACAAACCCATTCTGGCTGTTTTGGCCGCCTTAGCGCAGATCGAGGCCTATGCACCAACCCTCCTCGCCAAGGTATGCCGCTATGGGTGCGTACCCGTCAAAGCCTTTGTACGTTCGGGACACTCCGTCTTTCTTGGTATCCGAGTTGTCCATGGGAAACACGTCGATATCCAGCGGCGCGTGTCCCATGGCTCCCGCCGTCACAGGCGCTTTCACTCCTTGGAGCATCTCGATGACGCTCGCGTTGACGATATCCGTAAGCACCCCCGCATTCTTGTCAAAACGCTGGCGCAAGGTCTCTGTCGACGGCGCCTTCCGGATACCCAGCGCCGCCCTGAACCAGTCGCTGCGCCGCGCATCCCGGCCACGGCCTCGAAATCGCTCTTGCCGACGCAAAGCAGTCCCAGATAGCTCTTCATCACATCCGAATGAGACACGCTCGGCGTCCGGGGCACGGCCAAATCCAACTTCCGACACAACTCGGTGTGGTGGTTGACCAAAAGTCCCGCCAAGGACAAACCCGAATGCGCGGTGTAACACTCACTTTCGGATCTTTCGATGGTGATTTTCTGCATAGCCTCCACCTGTTGGGTGAACTCAAAACAGAGAACACTATTGCCTAAATTGCATCAATTATCAACTGGTTACATACTTATCTTCGACAAACTGATGGTGCTCGCTTCACGGATTCAGGTTCCACCCAATTCCTTCCGGCAAGGTCAAGCCGAGCCGGAGCCATGTAACTTCTCACCATCGCCCCGATCTCGCCACCTTGCCGAACTCTTGGCAGAGGCATGGAGACGCGTGCCACAATGAGCTGGATTCCGGTTTGCGCCCTGCTTTACGGGGCTTGGACGGGATCACGAATTCCGGCAGACCCTCTTACGCCGGAACGACCAAAAACAGAAACGGTTTCGAAGACCATGCCCCGAATAAACACAAGTCACCTTCCTTTTGGACGGTGTCGGGCCAAAGCCTCTGCTCTCTCAGTGGCGATGATGTGGGTCTTCTTCCTCGGAGGCGCTGAAGTCAAAGCTCGCCTTGTGCATGACGTTGTTGATGGGAACCTCCACTTGTATTGTATAGTCATGTTCCTTCATCAACCACTCGGCCTGGTAACAGAAAACGGCCGTATAGGGTACATACTCGGAACGGATGCGCGGATTGGTGCGATCGTCAGGTCTCCTCAACGAGGCTCGACCTACAACGAGCCGTCGTCGCCTGTATTGAGCCGGCTCGAGACGGATCTCTCTCGATGCCCCGGCCGGAGTCACTATAACACCCCTGAGGAAAGGCTCTTCCAACGGAACCGGCCTTTCTTGGGCGTCTGTGACGAAGATCTCGATTTCTCCTCGCCTGTGGTCCACAAGAAACGACACGTGATGGTCTCCAACGACTTTCGTGTCCGGCAACCGGTGGGGGTGATCCGAAGGAGTCTCTTCGACCGTTCTCACTATGTCCGGCTGACAGGCAACCAGACTCAGTCCGAATAATCCCAAGAATATGGAAACCGCAATAACCCCTCTGATTCGAAAGTGCCTGCGCATGATTTGGGTCCTCGTTCAAGGGTTAGGAAACAATCCGGCGCCTAATAGACGGTAATTACCGGACAGTCAACAGAACGAATCACCTTTACCGGCAGATTCCCGAACAAGAATTCCTGTTGCTTCGGCATCTTCGCGCCGGCGACAACAATGGTGTCGTATCGGCCTTTTTCCTGTTCTCTGACGATCTGATCCGCCGCATGACCGTGCTGAAACCGTACGGTCTTGCTGATCACCTGGTCCTCGCCAAGGCCCGATGATTTCAACATCTGCGCCGACTTAAGCAATATCCCTTCCAACGCTGTTTCCTTCTCCGCTCTGTAGGCGTTCATCTCGTTCTCACTTGGAAATAAATCCGCTTTCGGCTCACGAAAGATACCCAATAACGTGGCCCTTGTATGTTCATTTTTGGTAAGCATTCGTGCCACATAGTCAACCTCTTTCAATGTGTCGTTCGATGGTTCGAGGCATATCAATATGTTTCGCCCAGCATCTAACTCATTCAATTCATTGACTTTATATTCCTGAGTACCCTTCTCCGGCTTTTCACCCAAGATAAACTTTCGCCTCAAGTCCGAGTACCTACCCACGATCAATGCGACGATATTAAATGTCGCTATTTCAGCTATGTTACTTACCATAAAGAACGACGGCGCCCCAGAAGAACTCATCATAGCGCATGGAATATATACCATGGATGACGCAATTGAGGTTATTAAGCCTCCCTTCATACCGTACCAAACTGCGCCTAATAGAATGGGTATAAGATACAATTCCCTGTATATAACATGCAATGGCGCTTTCTTCATAGAGGTTGAATAGTGAAGCACGGTAACAATAACTATGAGAACGAAGATAACAGATATCTTTTTGATCTTATTGGACATATATACGATCTCCCATGGAATAGGTTGGCAAAGACGTATGGCCCTATTAACTTGTAATTATCCCCCCCAAGACAATGCTACCCGTGTCAGAAAGACCAGTTCAATATCGGCGTCCAACATTCCGTCTCACAAATCAGAGTCCTTACTATTTTCTCGACACGCTCTATCGTGCGGAGTCTGGATAGGCAAAGAAGCCGTAAACACGGTTCCTTTTCCCGGATTATCGTTCATTTCCAGCCTTCCTCCGTGAGCTTCGATGATCTTTTTGGCGATAGGAAGCCCTAATCCGGTCCCATCCTTTTTGGTTGTGAAGAAAGGAGAGAAGACTTTCTCTCGGAGATCAGGGGGTATCCCACAACCGGAATCCCTAACTTCTATCCTTACGTAGCCGCTGCTCGAGGAGGTCTTTATGGTCACCGTCTCCTCCTCGGGCGTAACTTGTACGGCGTTCCACATTAAATTAATCAGTGCTTGCTCCATTCTCATTTGGTCCAGGAACAGGGTGGGCAGATCTTTCGCACATTCGATGTCAATCTTCACCCTTCGCTTGCCATCCGCTTCAAGACATATGGTTACTATTTTTTTTACAATATCCGATAGGTCTGTTGTGGATCGACTCAACTGCAAAGGCCTCGAGAAGTCCAGCATCTCATTCACCATATTCTCCAGTCGCCGGGCTTCTCCAATAACGATATCGAGCTTGTCGTAGCAGGCGTCATCGTTTCTCATCCTTTTCTGGACCCACCTGGCAAAGCCTCCTATAGCAATGAGCGGGGTCTTGAAATCGTGAGCAACGCTGGAAAGCGCCTTTCCGATGGCCGCCAGGCTCTCAGCTTCCACGAGACGCTTGTGCTTGGCCTGTTCTCGATCTCTCAGTATGCCCACGAGAAGAGCCATAACATAGTAAAGCGCTATTCCGATCAGCGCGTGGAAATCTTGGACGGAAAAGCCTTCCCAACTCATCCAAATGAACGGAAGATACAGAAGAGCGATGATGGACGAAGTGATCAGGGCGCCTCGTACGCCGAACCAGAAAGCCGCCAGGACCAGAGGAAGATAGTACAGTTCACGATAGAAGATATGATGGTGGGACAATGCGATATCCGTACCGTAATGGAGACCGGTTATCCCCAATACAAGTATGCCCAGCAACATCCGTTTGGTTCCGGGCGGTATCTTCGTCATGTTCCCGACCTCGTGACAGTCCGCGGCTCATCCGAACGAAGAATCCGGTAACACGCGGGACTTGACATCCGTGTCATATCTTCTCTTTTGCAAAGTCGCACATAAAAAACATTGTGACGGCCCGGTCCTCTCAAAGAAGAAACAAGCCGGGACATCGTCAATCGACCTGCTTCCCTGATTGAACCATCCGCTCCTTAATCTCATCATCGATATCAATCATCTTCACCGCACCGCTCGTGGTGTAATCCATGATCTTCACTTCGGTGACTTCGCGCAACGACTTGATGGTCGAATCGATCTTCCGTCCCTGCTCCTCCATATCCGCGAGGACCTTAAGGATCTCTTGATCGGAGGTCAGCCTGCGGCATTGCCTGACCTTCCCTCCGATAATCATGTTGGCGTTCAAAAGATGGTGCGCTATCGTAACCGTCACCTCCTTGAGCGTTTGGATGGCAATCTTGTTCTTATTATTTTCGACTTCCAGCAGAAGCATTTTCCTTTTCCTTTCAAAAACGAGGGCGACCAACAGGCCGATCAACCCACCAAAGATCACGAACGCGGATGCCATGGGCAACATCGTGGACTTGAGGGCCACGAGGCTCCGAAGAGTGATCCCGCCCCATTCCGGATGCACACCGGCTGCACCTCGGCGGACATGCATCAGCGCGTACACCATCATCGTGTAAGGGTGAAGAAGTACAAAGCCGCCAATCATTCCCAGGAAGGTGTACAGGACCTTTGTTTTCGATCCCTTGCTCATGACTTCACCGCCCAAAAGTCAATCTTGACTTGGTCCTTGAATATCATTCATTTGTTGCATGTGTTCCATCATTTGCTAATGAGAAAGCTCCTGTTCAGGCTTGTGAAAAAGGAGAATGAGAATAATCGAAATTATTAATACTCCAATGATGGAACCTGCTACTATAAACAATTTACGAAAAGCGGGCTCGAACAATCGGGATGAAAAATAGGTGTCCTTGATTTTCCGCCTCTCCTCGCTGTCCTTCTCTTCGAAGGCGGCAAGTAGCAACAGCAGATCAGAAAGTCGATTGAGGTATTTGAGAATATTGGAGTTCTCAATCATCTCCTCGTCTTTCATCTTTACGACAGCGCGCTCTAATTTTCGAATACCCGTTCTGGCGACATCCATATGGGATGGCGTCTCATCCTGACCGAACGCCACAAAGCCCGGAGGAAGAGACAGCGCCTCTTCAAACTCCTTTCTGAACTTGGAGCAGGATCCGCTTGACTTTCTTCTCGGGAAAAGAGGCCCTCGCCAAGCCTAACAACGAGTTGGCTTCGTCGAGGATTCCTCCCAACTCGATGGCCAAATGGTACTTGGGAACCCTTTCTCCTCTCAGAAGGCCCGTGCGACCCGTGTCGCCTTTCTTGGTGCCTATGCCCATCGTCGGTTCCGGTATTAGACCGCCGGCCGAAAGCCGGCTTATCTTCGAGCTTGAATGCCGATTCTTACAACAAGAAGCAAGGCCTCGATTTCTCAAGCCTTTTGTGTGGAGTCGGAAACCCCATACGGTTTCCGGGAGGCGCCGGGATGAGGGATGGAGAATTCATTCAGTGCGGCTCAATCGATATTCAGAGACCTGAAACCTCAGGGATTCCGTGGAGGAGAATTGTGAGCCGCTCCATAGGGAAGGAATCCGCCATTTAAAGGCGCCTCAAAGCAGTCAGTAGCCCTCTGAGGGAGGGCCACTTTTGTAAGATACCATAGAACAGGATCAGTGACAACAATCGCATCCGCACTTCGGCGGATTTTCGGCGTTTTTCTCCGCCAAACGATCCATGAAGCGACGAAACACGCCTTTTCTCCTTACAAAACTTTCGGGGTCTGTTGAAAAGCGTTTTTCGCAGGCCTCACTGCAGAAAAAGTACATTTTACCCTCGTAGATTGCCGTTGGATACACTCCGAAGACATCCCTCCCGCACACCGGGTCTCTTGGAGTATACAACTTCTTCGCGTTCATGCTGTTCCTCCGGGTTTGCCCTCATGGGAGCCGTAGGGCGTTGGTCGGGGAAGATTCGGGGAAGATATTCCTCTTCCCCGAAAACACGGCTTATTGTTGCGGACCGAAATGGCCCCACATAGGAGCGCCCGTATCCGGATTCCTGAACTGCATACTCTGGCCCGTCGTATGATCATCAATGGAAAACACCACAAAGTGGGATGAGGCTCCATCCGATGGGAATCCGCCTCCACCGTGCATTCCGCCTCCTCCACCAACGCCCGTACCGTACATGAGGCTGGCGCCGGTGACGGTTATGGAGTCACCCACTTCCATATCATAGCCCCGATCCTGCCAGTAAAGCACGTTGCCCGCATAGATCGTCCACTGTACGGTCTGCTCGTCGGTGACTACCATGACAGGAGGTTGAACGTAATCCACCGTCGCATTGAAGGTCACGAGTTCGAAATCGGCGATGTCACCGTACATGGGACCACGCGTGTGAATGGGCCCGTGTCCGAAACCCGCATACACCGGTACGCTTAACATGGATAGGAAGCCCATGATCAATCCTAAGGTTCCCCATTGTATTCTTCTTTTCATTTCGCATCTCCCTGAGTTTGGGTTTATGATGTCATGTCTTATGACACCTTCTTATAATGAAATATAAGCATTGTTTGTGCCAGGAGTATGACCGAACTCAAGATATGAGGAAACAGTCTGATATTACAAGACAAGTTTGGGCTTGTCCGACCTCTTGACGTAAACCGCCGCTTGGGGAACCGCGTAATTCTTATACGGCCGCCGGAATGAACTGTTTCTTTTTTATACGGAATTCCGGGCAGGAGAGCGCCGATGGAACGGGTGGCGTCCGCCGGTGTCCAGGGACCGTATCAGCCCTTGGAAGAAAGATGATAGGCCAGGTTGTCGAGCTTGACCGTGAAGTCGACGTTTTCCACCTGGAAACCTTCAGGAACGTGAATTTGGGTAGGCGCAAAGTTCAGGATGGCGGGCACATTGGCTTTGATGAAGCGGTTGGCAATATCCTGAGCCCAGTTGGCGGGAGTGGCGATCACTCCGATCTCGAGGCCCGTGTCCTTGGCGACCAGTGAAAGCTCGTTGACATGGTGAATGACCAGGCCGTTCGGCAGCTTTTTCGAAATCTTCTGGGGGTCGTTGTCAAACGCCGCCATAAAGATGTAGCCCTGTCTGGAGAAGTTTTCGTGGGACAGCAGAGCAAGACCGAGGTTCCCTACCCCGACGATGCCCATTTTCCATTCCCGGTTCAGCCCAAGAATGCGTTTTATTTCGAAAAGCAGCTCTTTCACGTAATAACCCACTCCCCGGACCCCGAATTCGCCGAAGTAGGACAAGTCTTTCCTGATCTGGGCCGGATTCACTTCACACAGCGTGGCCAGCCGCTCTGAAGAGACAATCCGTACGTCCTCTTGTGCGATACGCTCGAGTACACGAGAGTACATGGAGAGACGCGTGATCGTGGCTCCAGGTATTTTCGCGTATTTCATTCAGATTCTCCGCCGGTGTTGTGAAAGAAAACACATAGAGTGGGGCAAAAACGGGGTTGTTACCCTGAAACAACCCCGTGGGCAGTTCTTCCAGTTTACAAGGGCAGGCCGATCATCTTGGCCACCGGCGCCGCCATAGGATAGGCGTACAACAGAATCAGGGCCACGACGAGCGCGTAGATACACAGAGACTCGACCATGGCCAGACCGATCAGCATGGTCACCGTAATCTTACCGGAAGCCTCCGGGTTGCGGGCCGTTCCCTCGACCGCGCCCTTGATGGCGATACCTTGGCCGATGCCCGTTCCAAAAGCGGCAATACCAATTCCAAAACCGGCCGCCGTAACAACGGCTGCGAACAGCTTCATGCCCGAGGCTGCTACCGTGGGATCGACTTCGGCGAACGCCAATGTCGCCATGCCCAACACAAAAAACGTACTCAGCATGGTCAGACGGAAAGTTCTCCTGTTCATTTCTTCCTCCTAGCTCCTAAGATATTATATGTTTCGCCTTCTTCCACAAAGGCTGGCACAGCCAACGATTCAGATTCAATCAATGCGACTCTTCCAGAGAACCCGCAATGTACATCATGGTCAGCAACGAGAAAATAAACGCCTGCACGAAGCTGGTGAAAATGGCCAGGAACATCATGGGAACCGGCGCCAGAAACTTCCCGGCCAGAAACAACAGAATGGCCAAAACCAAGTCCTCGCCCATGATGTTTCCGAAGAGACGGAAGGTCAGGGAAAGCACGCGGCTGAGATGTCCGATGAGTTCGATGGGAAGCATGAGAGGAACCATCCACCAGATGGGACCCGTGAAGTGTTTGATGTATTTGGGCCCGTGCTCTTTAAGCCCCACCGCATGAGTGACCACAAAAACCACGAGTGCGCACGAGAGAGGCGTGTTGATGTTTGCGGTGGGTGACAACATGCCCGGGATCAGACCGATCCAGTTGCAGCACAAGATATAGAGACCCAGTGTGGCAATCAAAGGAAAGAACGGGCGTCCTTCTTCACCCATGATGGAAATCTGAAAATCTTCGATTCCTGAAATAACCATTTCAAAAAAATTCTGGCCGCCCGAAGGGATCATTTTCACTGCGCCGGCGCAGAGCTTTCCAACAACAATCAGGAACAGCATGATGAACCAGGAATAGACAACGTGGGGGTAGTGGTGTGCAAACGAGCCAAGCCCTATCAACTCGAAGAGCTTCGATAAAAACAGAAACGGGTGTTCCATCTGGCTCAAGCCTCCTTGATGTAATTCTTGTAAAACTCGAAAAATCCGAACAGAACCAAGTTGATGACTACGGTCGAAAGCCCCAACAACAAGCCCACAGGGTTAATGTTTCCAAACTTCAGCAGGAGGAAGATCGCGATTCCCGTGAGAATCAATCGGATGTAGTATTTGAACACTACGACCACGGAGGCGCCGGATGCCGATGCGGTCGAGATGAACGCTCTCCGCAGCGTGCCATACAGTACATGGAAGTTCGCCATGGCCAGGAGTCCTCCACAGAGAACGCTCAAAGAGAAGCGCGTACCCACGACCGGCCCGGATCCCGCAACGAGCAGCGCCAAGACAATACCGTTGTTAATCTTTAGACGCCGTACCTGTCGAGTTTCGTTTGTCGAGTTTGTTTTCTCTCTCCTGTGCTCGTTTTCCAATAATGTAAATGTTTCTGAAGCCCGCTATGATTCCCAATATAAGGAAAATCAGCGTGAGCCACGGTGATGTGCCAAATACGTGGTTATCCAGGTAATACCCGACGCCCAGACCGATGACCGTGGCCAGAACGATTGAAATTCCCATGGAGCTGGCCATGGCCAATAGCCTGATATACTCCGGCCGCTGTCCCTTAAAGAAGGCCATTCGCGCCCCCATCGGTCCGGCGATATTAAGAGCTTTCGAGTTCTATCACGGCCTTTTCAGAGGTGTCAACCTCTTTTTTTGTTTTATTTAACTTAGTCGCCGTAAGGAATCCCGAAACGCATCCCACGCTCTTTCCAAGTCCGATTCGCAGTGAGCCATCGAGATAAACGAGGCCTCGTAAGCGGACGGCGCCAAATACACCCCTCGGTCCAACATGAGGCTGTAGTAACGCGCAAACCGTTCCCTATCGCTACGCATGGCGCCGACGAAGTCGGTTACAGGATCACTGGTAAAGAAGAGCGCGCCCATGGATCCCACGGCGTTCACAACAGCGGGAATGCCCGCCTCTTTCACGCACTCCTTCATTCCGTTCCAAAACAGGGTGCTCTTTCTATCCAGCGTTTCATACACATCCGCACCCATCAGAACGTCCAGAGTGGCCAGACCGGCCGCCATGGCCAACGGATTTCCGGAAAGAGTACCCGCTTGATAGATGTCCCCCTCGGGCGCCATGCGACGCATGATCTCTTGGCGACCCCCGAAGGCGCCGACCGGCAGCCCTCCGCCGATGATCTTGCCCAGGCATGTCAAATCGGGACGGATACCGAAGCGCTCCTGGGCCCCGCCCCATCCGACCCTGAATCCGGTGATCACTTCATCGAAAATCAGCAGCGCGCCCGTTTCCCGAGTATGGCGGCGCAGCGTTTCCAGGAAGCCGTCCGCAGGAGGTACAACGCCCATGTTTCCTGCAATGGGCTCGACAATGACGGCCGCAATCCGCGCCCCGGCTTGTCGCATGCACGCTTCGAAGGCGGCTGTGTCGTTGTAGGGCAGAGAAAGCGTGTTTTTGCAGACATCGTCGGGAACTCCGGGACTACCGGGTATCCCGAACGTCGCCAGACCCGAACCGGCTTTGACCAGAAGCCCATCCGCATGACCGTGGTAGCAGCCGTCGAATTTGACCACCAGATCGCGCCCCGTATATCCTCGAGCCAATCGTATGGCGCTCATGGTGGCTTCCGTTCCGGAATTCACCATGCGAACCATCTCCACGGAGGGCACCGCATCGACAATGGTTTGGGCCATCTTCACTTCCAGCTCGGTGGGAGCGCCGAAGCTCGTTCCGTTCACGGCGGCGTCCTTGATGGCGGCTACCACTCGATCATCCGCGTGCCCCAGGACCATAGGCCCCCAGGAAGCCACAAAGTCCAGATATTCCCTTCCGTCGGCATCGTAGATTTTCGAGCCTTTGGCTCTTCGTATAAACAACGGATCGCGTCCCACGGACCGACAGGCTCTCACCGGGGAATTCACCCCGCCGGGTATGATCCGAAGCGCATGTTCATACAATCGAGACGACACGGTCGAGTCCATGGCTAAAAATACCTCATGCTGGTCTTCTTGTGCTCTTCATCGCTGTACAACAGCCGATATTGATGAATACCTGCTCGCTTTGCTATTTCACCGGCAACACGCTCGCATTCTTCCCGAGAGCCGCCGTGAATCATGGCGAACAGATTGTATGGCCACCCACCCATGGGCGTACGCCGGTAACAGTGCGTAACCTGGGGATACTCGCTGATGAGGGCGCCCACTTCATCCGTTCTCTCGTCTTCCACTTTGAATGCGGCCATGGCGTTGGCTTCGAATCCCGAAACCTGATGCCGAATGGTCACTCCAAACCGACGGATCACTCCCTTTTCCGTCAGCTCACGGATGCACGCCAACACCTGTTCTTCGGTAAGGTTCAATTTGCGGGCAATGGTCAGAAACGGTCTGGGCTCGACGGGTAAGTCGCCCTGTATTTCCGATAGAACGGTCTTTTCCAGATCACTGATCATGCGTCGCAATAAACCAGAATCCCGGATAAAGTCAAGGATGGAATATAGGATCGGATGGCGGTTCAAGGGATCGCGTTTTACGGTCCTCCAACCGATTTCGCGCGCATGCACCGGCGGATCGCTTCCAGCAGATCGGATGCCGCGCAGCCCTTGGTCTTGTGCCCAACGGCGCCGGCCTTTAGAATCGCAAGAGACCGCTCTTCGTCTTCGTACATGGAAAAACCGATGATCCGAATATCCGGTGACTCCCTGCAAATGATCCGGGTGGCCTCGATGCCGTTGACCTCGGGCATCGAGATGTCCATGAGGATCAGGTCCGGCGCCGTCTTACGCGCCAACTCAACGGCTTCCCTCCCGCTGCCGGCCTCGGCGACCACCTGGATATCCCTTTCACGGTTCAACAGGCGGGCGATACCGTCGCGAAAAATGGCGTGATCGTCGGCAATCAAGACACGGATTAGCGGCGCCTCATCCTCGAGCACCGTTTCGGCGCACGTTTGCGCCGGTTCGGGGTAGGACGCGCCGGAAAGCGGCGCGGCGGCCTGATGCGCGTATGGCACGAGTAACGAAAAACAGCTACCCTTTTCCAGGGCGCTCGAGATCTTCAAGTGGCCGCCGATCAGGTCGATCCGCTCTTGGATCGTGAACAACCCAAATCCGGGATAATTATCTCCAGACGGCTTTAATTGGAGGGGATCAAATCCGACGCCTTCATCTCTGACCGTGATGAGCATGCCGGTCTCATCCACAGGTTGTACCCGCACCTCGGCCCACGATACCTTGGCATGCTTGACCACGTTGAAGAGCAATTCGCGCACCGACTCGAAGAGCATGATTCTCACGTCCTCATCGAGCTCGGATCTGTCGTCGACGGTCAGATCGACCCGAAGGGCGTACTCGTCCAGCATCCGGCGGACCAGCCATTCGAGCCCGGCCTCCAGTCCCGCCTCGTGCAAAATGGGAGGGCTCAGTTCCGCGGTGAGCGAGCGTGAGACCTTGATCGCCTCGGATAGAATATCTTCTATGCGCGCCGCAGCCAGGGCGAGATCGTCACCCGTCAGCTGATCCAGCCAGGTGACCTGAAGCTTGGCGGATGCCAACTGTTGCTGCAGATGATCGTGCAGGATCTTGGCTATTCGGTTGCGCTCGCGGCTCTCGACAACGGTCAGTTGACGGGCCAGAGCCCGCAATTGAACCGCGCGCTCCTGCAGTTGTGCGTTAGCCAGCCGCACGTCGTCCTCGGCCCGACGGCGCTGAGCGATTTCCTCCTGGAGCGTGTCGACGGTGCGAACCAGCTCGGCCGTTCGCTCCCGGACCTTGTGTTCCAGCTCGTCCTTGGCCTGCCGCAGGGCTTCCTCGGCCCGCTTTCTCTCGGTCAATTGCTCGGATTCCAAAAGTGCTCGCCGGATGACTGTCCCGAGCCGCTTCAACCGCTGCTTTAAGACATAGTCGGTCGCTCCGGCCTTGAGGCACTCAATGGCCGTTTCCTCGCCGATCGCTCCGGACACGAGTATCAACGGTATATCCTCGAAGCGACGCCGCGCCAGGGATAGGGCGGCCATGCCGTCGAATCCTGGGAGAGCATAGTCCGCTAAAAGTATATCGGGCACAAACGTATCCAACGCGTCAAGAAAAGCGGCCTTGTTCTCGGCCCAGCGCACCTCGAAATCGAAACCGAACTTGCGCAGTTCGCGCTGAATCAGCTCTGCATCCGAGAAATTGTCTTCGAGAAGTAGTATTCGGAGCTTCTCGTTCATTGGGATCCCCCGCTACAGGTCGGGTAATTTGTTCCGACGCAACCAGTACGATCCCACGTCCGACACCACTTGGGCGAAGTCGGTGAATTTGATCGGCTTTGTCACATAGCTGTTGGCGCCCAAGTTGTAAGTATCATGGAGATCGCGCTGCTCCGATGAAGAAGTCAGGATGACGACCGGTATACTCTTGGTGCGCTCATCGGTTTTGATTCGACGCAGCACCTCGGTTCCATCGACTTTCGGAAGTTTCAAGTCCAGTAGAATCAACCTGAGGGGGCCAAGGGATCCTTTGACGCAGCCGTCCTCCCCGAAAAGAAACGACAGGGCTTCCGCGCCGTCCCTTAGGATGACCAAATTGTCGCCTAGATCGTGTTTCTTGAGCACCCTCGTAATGAGTTCCGCATCGTTCGGATTGTCCTCCACGAGAACGATCTCCGTTTCACAATCGATCATCTTGTGCCTTTCTGCGGCAAGCTGAAGTAAAAGGCGGCTCCTCGATCCAGACGGCCCTCCGCCCAAACCGAACCGCCGTGACGGGTGACGATACGGTACACCAGCGCGAGTCCCACGCCGGTGCCCTCGAACTCCGTCACCGAGTGCAGCCGCTGAAACACCCCGAAGAGCTTGTCGACGTACCGCATATCAAAGCCTACTCCGTTGTCCCGAATGAAGTAAGCACCGTCCCCCCCTTGGGTTTCATAGCCGAACTCGATCAGGGCCCGTTCCCTGGTTTGGGTAAACTTTACGGCGTTGGAAATCAGATTCACCAGGACTTGACGTATCAGCGCCTTGTCTCCTTGGGCCGGCGGAATCGCACCCATCGTGAAAGCGATGTTGCGCCCCGAGGTCCGGGTTTCAAGTTCATCATACACGGATTGCGCCAGGTCGGCCATGTCGATTTCGGTCACGGTCATGGTCTGCCGCCCGAGCCGCGAAAACGTCAACAGGTCGTCGATGAGCTGACCCATCCTATGGGCGTTTTCCTGCACGAGAGCGAGATAGCGCTTGCCATCATCGTCCAGCAGCGGCGCCCAATCTTCCATCAATGCTTGGGTGAATCCGCTGATGGCGCGCAAAGGCGACCGCAAGTCGTGGGAAACCGAGTAGGAAAAAGCTTCCAGCTCCTTGTTGACGGATTCCAAGAGCGCCCTGGCCTGTTCAGCTTTGACGCGTTCCACTTCCACATCATCCAGGATGTTCATAAGGGCGCGCTGCGTCTGATCCGATTTCTCCCGCTCGGCATTCATATCCTCCAGAAGATTCAAGGTCGCCTTTTGGATCTGTTGAAAATTAAGACGCTCTTCATCGAGGTCTTCCAGCAGGTTCATCGTGGCCAGCTGGAGGTTTTGCAGGTTGGCCTTCTCTTCGTCGAAATCTTCGAGGATGTTCAAGGTCGCACGGTAAGTCTCTTCGGCTTCCTTGCGCTCCCCGATATCCAACGCGTGTTCGACAAATCCCCGCACCTGACCGGCTTCATTCAGGTCGGGAGTACAGGTTCCACGCACCCAGCGGGGTCCATCCCGCATCAGCAACTGGTGCTCGTAGGTGACCGCTTCACCGGCCAGAACACGCTCGGCGAATGGCTCAACGGCCAGCCAGGCCGTCTCGCCCAGCACTTCACGGACGTGCAGTCCCCGTATTTCCCTGGCCGAGAGGCCCACCCATTCGGCGTACGTCTTGTTGACCCAGTGGTACAGGCCGCCGGAATCGACATAGGAAATCAGCGTCGGCCCGGCATCCGAGATGAGCCGCAGTTCTTCTTCCCGATCGCTCAGGGCCTTTTCAACCTTCTTGCGTTCCGTGATATCGATAAAGACAACCACCGCACCGATGGTCCTGCCGTCCTCGATAATCGGTGATGAGGAATACTCCACGGGAAACGGGGTGCCGTTCTTACGCCAATAGATTTCGCTGTCCTTGTGAACGCCTTCGCCCGTGCGCAGCACGCCGAGGACCGAGCACTCGGAAGGGGGATGAGGAGATCCACCCGGCCGGGTGTGGTGGATAAGCTCATGAATGCTTCGACCCAACCCCTCCTCGGACCCCCAGCCGGTCATGACGGAAGCGGCCCGATTGAACAGTGTGCACCGTCCTTCGGCATCCAGCACGTAGATCCCCTGATCCGTGGCATCCAGGATCAGTTCCACGGGTTGGGCCTTCGGCCCGGCGTTGCGGGAAAGCATTCTCACACCCTCTGGCTTAATTTGCGCTCATATTCTTCATTGATTTTTCTTAGATCCTCGATTTCCTTCTTCAGTTCAACCATCTTGAGTTCGCGCCCCACCGTCAGTTTCTGGAATTTTTCAAGCTCCGCCAGCCGGTCCAGCTCTCTCCGACGCTGTTCGAACAATTCCTCCTCGACGCGTTTACGCGCCGTTACGTCGCGCGCGGCGGCAAAGACGCCTATCACGTTTTCTCGGGTGTCTTTGTACACGCTGGCGTTGTAAAGAACATCGGTGAGTTGGCCGTTGTTGTGGCGAATGGTCAGCGCGTAGTGGGTAACAAAGCCCTTGGCAAATACCTGTTGATAGCCTTCGCGAGCTTTTTCGGGTTCCGTGAAATAGTTGGAAAAGTCGGTGCCGATCAACTGGTCGCGACCGACGCCCGTGACCCGAATCGTAGCCTCGTTGACGTCCGTGATTTTGCCGTCGATGCTGATCGTCACCAGCGGGTCGAGGGATGATTCGATCAGACTTCGGGCATATTGTGAAGTCTGCTGTTGGGCCGTGACGTCGCGCGCCGCGGCAAAAACCCCAATCACGTTCTCGCGGGTGTCTTTATACACGCTGGCGTTATAAAGAACATCGGTGAGCTGACCGTTATTGTGGCGGATAGTCAGCGCGTAGTCGGTGACAAAGCCTTTTTGAAATACCTGCTCATATCCCTTGCGTGCAGTCTCAGGCTCGGTGAAGTAGTCCGAGAAGTCCGTTCCGATAAGCTTGTCCCTGGAAAAGCCGGTAGCTTTGATGGTCGCTTCATTGACGTCCGTAATCTTTCCTTCGGGGCTGATGGTGACCAGGGGGTCGAGACTGGCCTCGATCAGGCTCCTGGCATACTGCGAAGCCTCGCGGAGTTGTTCCTCAGCCTCCTTCTTTTCCGAGATGTCGTTACTCATGAGCAGAAAGCCGAGGGGATTACCTGAAGGGTCGTTTCGGCGTGTAACAACCACGCTCGCCATGAAACGGGAGCCGTCTTTGCGAACCCGCTGAAACTCGGCCTCGGCCAGTCCTTTTTCATAGGCCATATCCAGCATCTTGTCCACGATGCCCGACTCGAGGTCCTCGGGCGTGTGTAGGATGCTCGAGTCTCTGCCTATGATCTGCTCCGCCGTGTAGCCGTAGTTGCGCCGGGCCCCCTCGTTCCATGAGAGGATACGGTGGTTCAGATCTTTTCCGATGATCGAGTATTTGGTCGAACTCTCGAGGATGTTATCCAGGAAGTTCTTTGTTTCCGAGAACTCGCGCATGACCCGTTTGGTGTCCGTCACGTCCCTGGCGGCGGCAAAGACACCGAGAACGTTGCCCCGTATATCCTTGTAGACCGAGGCGTTGTATAGGACGTCCACCAATTTCCCGTCTCTGTGCCGGATGGTTAGGGCATAGTCCGTGACAAAGCCCTTTTCGAAAACCTGCAGGTACCCTTCCCTGGCCTTCTCGGGTTCCGTAAAATAGTTCGAGAAGTCCGTGCCGATGAGCCCGTCGCGGGGAAGACCCGTCACCTTTATGGTCGCTTCGTTGACGTCCGTGATTTTTCCTTCCGGGCTGATGGTGACCAGGGGGTCGAGGCTCGCCTCAATGAGGCTCCTGGCGTACTGGGCCGCCTGACGCTCGGCCGTGACATCGCGGGCTGCTGCAAAGACGCCGAGGACACTGCCGGTGACGTCCTTGTAGACCGAGGCGTTGTACAGAACGTCCACCAGTTTTCCATCCCTGTGCCGGATGGTCAGGGGGTAGTCCGTGACAAAGCCCTCCTGGAAGACCTGCTGATATCCCTCCCGCGCCTTATCGGGCTCGGTGAAATAGTCCGAAAAGTCCGTTCCTACCAGCCTGTCCCGGAGGATGCCGGTCACCTTCACGGTGGCCTCATTGACGTCCGTAATTTTTCCTTCCGGGCTGATGGTGACCAGCGGGTCGAGGCTCGCCTCGATCAGGCTTCTGGCATACTGCGCCGCCTGCCGCTGAGCCGTGACATCGCGCGCCGCGGCAAACACGCCAAGGACGTTGCCTTGCATGTCGTTGTACACCGATGCGTTGTAAAGCACGTTCGTGAGTCGCCCATCCCGATGCCTGATGGTAAGGGGATAGTCCGTGACAAATCCTTGCGAAAAGACCTGGCGATATCCCTCCCGTGCGTTCGTCGGCTCGGTAAAATAGTCCGAGAAGTCCGTCCCAATGAGCTTGTCCCGGGGGACTCCCGTCACTTTCACGGTCGCTTCATTGACATCGGTAATTTTCCCCTCGGCGCTGATGGTGACCAGAGGATCGAGACTAGCCTCGATCAGACTCCTGGCGTATTTGGACGTCGCCTGTAACTGCTCGTCGATTCGTTTACGTTCCGAGATGTCGCGAGCAATGGAGGAAGCTCTCACGAGGTTTCGGGAAACGTGGATAAGGGAGCCGTCTTTGCGCCTGCGAAGGGTTTCGTAGTGCTCGACACGCCGTCCCTTGCGGATTTTGGCGAGGATCTCGTCCATCTCCCTAGGATGGTCGGGAGAAAAGAGGAGGGAGATAGGCTTGCCGATGATTTCCTTGGCCGAATAACCGTACATCAATTCGGCGGCAGGGTTCCAACTGGTAATGACCCCGTCGATCGTCTTGCCCATGATAGCGTCGTCGGAGCACTCGACAATGGAGGCCAAAAACGCCGTCCGCCCATCGTCCGATTTGTCCTTGTCCCGGCTTATTCCCTTTGCGTTGTCTTGCCTTTCTTCTTTCATTCGTTTCACCTCTTCTACACCCTCTGGGATGAGGACTGGGTGTTCGTGGCGTCATCCGAGGATTCCACTCAAAACCGCATGCCGACCCGCCACTGGTTAACATCCGCCACGACGTTGGAACGCCGGGCTCTCAAGTGCGTCAAAGCTGAATCAAGGAGCCGAACCCCCGACATTTCCCGTAATCAGGCATGAGGCTGGAGCCCCAATATCACCGGCGAAACGATCCCGTTGGCCTGTTGATGTTTGTGTAACAATTGACTTTCCACTTTCCAGAAGCAGGGAAGGCTTGAGCTGGGGAACGCTGTCGGAAATTTTGTCATGCTGCGTGCCGGTGCGAATGTCACTTCGCCTGGGTATTGAAGCACAGGCACCAGGTTCCGATCAAAACCATGAATTCACGGGGCAAGGCGATTCTTACAGACTCGGCGAGGACCTTGCCGGCGATATCATGAAAGCATCGTAAGATCCATTTAGGCGCACGTCCACGTGTTCGCGCTCCCGCAGCATTTGCCGGGCGATGTATCGTGAATACTCTACGACAAGCACCCGGCGTATCCGCTCAGAGAATTTCCGGAATCGGCGAAGGGAAATCGGGGGCCGCACGTATGCGCATGCCGGCATTTCGTAAGCACCGTCGGCGCACGCCGATGTGCAGTAAGAAGATATGCTCAAGGTCATCAGGACTATCAGATTCGCCACGATCGACCCGAGAGGTGGAAGGACTGCAACGAATCGCCCGATCGTAAGTTGATGTCCCGGAATACTTTCGCCAAGACCGGCTATTTGTTTAACATTTCGACTCTTATCTGTCAAATGGAAGTCTATAAGGAAGACCGGGTAGATGACCGCTTAACCTTCGAATCCAAACGCCTCTTCATGCTTACCAGATATAGAACCCGGCACGCATGCTCGACCGCGCACAGGCACGCAAAGGCTCCCACCGGATCCGCTCCCGCCGAAAAAACGCCGTGCCCCCGCACAATAGCCGCAGGCGCGTCCGCCAAGGTTTCCGCCAATACGGGAGCCAATTCCTCTCTCGACACATTGCCGTCGAGGATGGGAATCCCCTTCAGTACGTGCCGGCTCTCCATGTCGTCCGGCTCGAGCCGATCTCCCGCCTTGTTAATGAGCGATAGAACCACCGAGTAGGTAGGATGCCCGTGAAACACATAGCGAGCCTTCGTCCGTGCATAGACGGCTCGGTGCAGCACCAGATCCGAAGAGGCCCTCGAGTCCTCGGGCCCGGGATCCCTCACATGCACCTGAACCAGTTCATGTTCCAGCTCATCCAGCATACTCCCGCTGGTGCTGATCCATATGCGATCGCCTTCACGGCCGCTTACATTTCCAAAAAAAGCTCCGGTGAGTCCCTGTTCGACGATCTTTTTTCCGAATTTGATCAGTTGACGCATGTGGCTGCTCCTGTCTTTCGATATAAGACCAACAGTAGGTTGAATCAGCGGGCAAAGGGAGCCTAACGCAACATGTACGGCCCGGCGAATCGAAACGCTTCCCTCCCGACGATTATAAGCGTCCGGCGCCGGCGGAGCAACGTTTCGCTGCTTTCTTCCCGGCCTCCCAACCGCGTAAACCGTTCCAGGCCTGCCGCGGCCTCGCGTTTCCACGGTTTTTCAGTTTCAATTGAATGCGTTTTGCGATAAGAAAGAACCTTCGACGCAGCCGGCAAAGACCTCGCGCGCCCATTTTGCTTTTCGGAAAACCGTTGTCCCTTCAAGGAGAAGCCATGCCGAAACTCTCTGTGAATATCGATCACATCGCCACTATACGGCAAGCAAGAAGAACCTTCGAACCCGAGCCGGTGACCGCGGCCGTGCTGGCGGAATTGGGCGGAGCGGACGGCATCACCTGTCATCTCAGGGAAGACCGCAGGCACATCCAGGATCGCGATGTATCCCTGTTGAGAAAGGTCGTCACGTCAAAACTGAATCTCGAAATGGCGGCCACGGAAGAAATGATTCGAATCGCCCGAGAGGTAGGTCCCGATATGGTCACGCTGGTTCCGGAAAAGAGGGAAGAACTGACTACGGAGGGCGGACTCGATATTGCCGGTAATTTCGATTCGTTGTCCCGCGCGGTGGCGCAGCTCAAGAAAGGGGGGCCGGCCGTAAGCCTGTTCGTAGACGCCGCGTTCCATCAGATTGCTGCGGCAAAGGAGGCCGGTGGAGACATCGTCGAGATTCACACGGGCCGGTATGCGGACGCCGCTTCCGAGGATGAGGCTTCGGAACGTTTCGAAGAAGTGCTGAACGCGGCGCGAAACGCGGCGGACTTGGGACTTCGAGTGGCTGTCGGCCACGGTCTGACGTATCAGAATGTAAAACGGTTCGACGGAATTCCTGAAATCGAGGAGTTCAGCATCGGCCACTCCATTATCGCCCGAGCCGTGATGGTGGGTATCGAACGAGCGGTGCGGGACATGATCGCGCTTATTCGGGGGTAGTCCAGGGTGATTCTTGGCATTGGAGTGGATCTCGTAAAGATATCCAGGATCGAAAGAATGCTCGACCGGTGGAACCACCGTTTCCTGAATCGCGTGTACACGCCCGACGAAATCGCCCGGTGCGCACGACGAAAACGCCCGGCCGCGTCTTTTGCCATGCGTTTTGCGGCAAAAGAGGCGCTTTCCAAAGCTCTGGGAACCGGCTTTAGGCAGGGGTTGGCGTGGAAGGATATCGAGGTTGGTCACGACCGCCGGGGGAAGCCCATGCTGCTGCTTCGAGGTAAAGCCGAACAGATCGCCGCCGAACAAAACGTGCTCAGGTCTCATGTGAGCCTTTCCGACGACGGCGAATATGCGGTCGCCATGGTGGTGTTGGAGGACTGACATGCTCGTGGTAACGGCCGAAGAAATGAGGATTTTGGACCGTCGAACCATCGAAGAGGTAGGCGTCCCGGGGTCGGTTCTGATGGAGAACGCCGGTCGGACGGCGTATCAGATCGCGGATCGTTGTTTCGGGCCGTTTCGAGGGAAACGTATTTGCGTGCTGGCCGGCCGCGGCAATAACGGCGGCGACGGATTTGTGCTGGCCCGTTACTTCTTCGAGGATGAAGCCCGGGTTCAGGTCTTCCTGCTCTCGAGCATGGACCGGGTAACAGGCGACGCCCGGATCAATCTCGATATCTGTCGAAAGCTGGGTGTGCCCATCCATGAAGTCCTCTCCGAGGATGACCTGCCCGCATCGGAGACGCAATGGGCCCACGCATACCTTCTAGTAGACGCCTTGTTGGGCACCGGTCTCAGTTCCGAAGTCCGAGGACTGTACGGCAAGGCCATTCAAGCCATGAACCGGTTTCCAGCCAAGGTGCTGGCCGTGGACATTCCGTCCGGCCTGGACTCGAACCGAGGCGTGGCTTTGGGGGAAGCGGTTCAGGCGGACGTGACCGTGACATTCGGATTGCCCAAAATAGGTCAGGTCATCTATCCGGGCAGGGCGCTTACCGGGGCATTGTACTGTGCGAACATCTCGATACCGCGCCGCCTGATCGGCGAATTGGAAGTCGTTCGAGAGCTTCTGACCTTTGAAGGAATACGGCTCCCCGAGGAACGAAATCCGGCCGGCCACAAAGGCAATTTCGGACACCTCTTTGTCCTGGCCGGGAGCACGGGCAAGACCGGAGCCGCGGACCTGGTCTGCCGCTCGGCGGCCCATGTGGGAACAGGACTGGTAACACTGGGTATTCCGCGCAGCCTCAATTCAATCATGGAGATAAAGTTGACGGAACCCATGACCGAGCCCTTGCCCGAGACGGCCGAGGCGTGTCTGGGCATGGTTTCCCTCGAGTCTATCATGGGCATTATGGAGCGCAAAACCGCCCTGGCTTTGGGGCCGGGTATTTCCACCAGGCCCGAAACCGCGGAGCTGGTCAGGGAACTCGTTCGGAGCAGTCCGTTGCCCGTGGTTTTGGACGCGGACGGGTTGACCGCCATATCCGACGATACGAGGGTGTTGAAGCAAGCCCGATCCCCGTTGATCCTGACTCCCCATCCGGGAGAGATGGCGCGGATGACTAAACTTTCAACGGTCGAGATTCAAGCGGACCGACCGGCCGCGGCTCGGACGTTTGCGAGAGAGCACGGCGTATACCTGGTGCTGAAGGGAGCGAGAACCTTGATCGCCTATCCGGATGGAAGCCTGTTCATCAATTCTACGGGAAATCCCGGGCTGGCCACAGGCGGGTCCGGCGACGTCTTGACCGGAATCATTGCAGGATTTCTGGCATTAGGGTTGCCCCCTGGCGAAGCGGCCAAAACGGGCGTTTTTCTGCACGGGTGGACCGCGGACTGGATCGCCGCTCGTAAAGCGCCTGTCGGATACCTTGCCGGAGACGTGTGCGAAGCCTTGCCGGAATGTCTGGCTCGGCTCGAATCCCGAAGAAAAGAGCCCGGTGACACCCCCTTGGTCCCGCTGGTTACGACCGTACCGTAGGTCCCGCGCGGTGAATGTGAGGCCGGTCGCCTTGGCAGAGGTTCACCCCATGGTCGAGGAGAAAACCGTTTCATGGATCACCTCGTCGCCGGAACAGACCGAGCGACTGGGCGAGCTGCTGGCGCGGCTCCTGGACAAGGGCGATGTGGTGGCCCTGAGCGGTGATTTGGGCGGAGGCAAGACGACATTGACACGAGGCATTGCTCGCGGCATGGACGTACCGGATCAATACGTCATCCAGAGTCCCACGTTCACCCTTATCAACGAATATCCGGGCCGCGTCCCTCTGTTCCATTTGGACTTGTATCGGATTGAAGTCCTTCGCGACGGCGCCGAGTTGGGTCTGGAGGAATATTTGGAGCCCGAAGGGGTCAGCGTCATCGAGTGGGCCGAAAAATTGGGCCCGGAACTTCCATCCAGCGCCCTCGTTGTGGAACTCGGCTACTTGGGGGAATATACAAGGAGTATCGTTATCCGGGCCAAAACCGAAAAAGCGCGCCACCTGCTGAAGGCGCTGGCCGAATCTTATCCTCCTGAAAGATCTTGAAAGCATCAGGCGAATGCTGTACAAGGCCGCTGAAATCTTTTGGACGAACCACACTCCCTTCCTTCAGCAGAGTATCGGAAGAGATCTGGTTGTTTAAAGCATCGACCCCGAGAGGAGGTGCACACATTGGCGCTAATTGTAAGAAAGTACGGGGGTAGTTCCGTCGCCGATCTGGAAAAGATCCGGAACATCGCTCGAAAATTGGTGGACTTGAGGCGGGAGGGAAACGATCTTATTGTGGTGCTGTCCGCCATGAAGGGCGAAACGGACCGACTTATCAATCTGGCAAAGGAAATCAACCCCAGACCGGATCCCAGGGAAATGGACTGTCTTGTCTCCATCGGCGAACAGACCACGGTTTCGCTCATGGCCATGACTCTGATAGGCATGGGGCAGGACGCGGTTTCATTGTTGGGTCACCAGGCGAGAATTCTCACGGACAACGCTTTCGGCTCCGCCCGTATCGAGAACGTGGACGCCTCACGCATGCGTGATGAATTGAAGAAGGGCCGGATCGTCGTAGTGGCCGGTTTTCAGGGCATCGATCCGGACGAAAACATCACCACCCTGGGTCGCGGCGGCTCCGACACCACGGCCGTTGCGCTGGCCGCCGCCGTATCGGCCGACGTGTGTGAGATTTTCACGGACGTCACCGGAGTCTTCACTACCGATCCCAACGTGGTCCCCAAAGCCCGAAAACTGGACAGAATTTCCTATGATGAAATGATGGAAATGGCCAGTCTTGGGGCCAAAGTTCTAGAGATCCGTTCCGTCGAGTACGCAAAAAACTACAACGTTCCCCTCCATGTTCGATCCACATTTTCCGATGAACAGGGAACGATGGTGGTCAAGGAGGATAAGAATATGGAAAAACAAGTGGTTTCCGGCGTGGCTTACGACAAGAACGAGGCCAGGTTGACGGTCACCAAGGTCCCTGACAGGCCGGGAATCGCATATAAGATCCTGAAGCCCATTTCGGACGCGAACATCGTAGTGGACATGATCATTCAGAACACTCGGGCCGAGGACATGACGGACATCACCTTCACGGTTCCGAAAAAAGATTTCCAGACCGCGATGCACCTTCTGCAGGAAACGGCCAAAGAGATCGGGGCGACTCGAGTGCTGGGGGATGACAACATCTCAAAAGTGTCCATCGTGGGTGTAGGCATGAGAAACCATCCGGGGGTGGCCACCGAGATGTTCGGCGTGCTGTCCCAGCACAATATCAACATCATGATGATCAGCACCAGCGAGATCAAAATCTCCTGCGTGATCGACGAGAAGTACACGGAATTGGCCGTAAGGGTGCTGCACGACGCTTTCGGCTTGGGCAAGGATCCCAAAGAAGCGCATCAGTAACACGAGAGGGCGGGATGTATCGGGTTAGAAATCAGCGTCCGCCATGTGACCCGTCCAACGCCGTCGGAAGCGCGCCCACGGAACGACGGCCCGGACGTCTCTCAATCCACGGAACCCAGCGACTTGATCATCCTGCTGATGCTCTGAACGATCTCACCCATGCGAAAGGAAGCGTCCGTGATGGATTTGAGTGATTTGTACAGAGGGTCCGATTCGTCCGCATCGAGCATGAGGAGCTGACTCTTTCCTGAAATGATGGTCAATGGCTGGTTGAGGTCGTGTCCTGCTTTGCGGAGGTTCATCAGCACTTCAGCAGCGGCCCCCGATGCGGCCGCGAACCGGGCGCCTCGCTTGTCATCGCCCGGGACACTCAAATAGTAAGCGATCATTGGCGTCGCGTTGAGTTCAATTGTTTTGGCGGCAACGAATACGGGAATACGTTCTCCGTTGAACGCCTGCGCTTTCGCCTTCGAATACGATTCGGATGCTTCCTGCCGGTCCGGATTTTCCGGCATGAGAAGTTCCCTCACCGGAATGCCCTCGAGGGACTGAACATCCTTGGCGCCCAATAGCGACACGGCGGATTCGTTGGCGAAAACCAGACCGCCGTCGCTTTCGATCAAGACGGGCATGGGACATGCGCTCAACGCGAGGCGACAAATTTCTATCGTCATCTTGGAGGGTTCCATAATCCTTACCTATCCGGAGAAGCTATTCAGGCGATGGCGGGAGTGGATAATACCAAGGCCCATTTGCCCACGGATCCGTATGAAGTTAAATTGGATGTGTCTTTTCCCTTCCCAGCCTTCGGCAAATTATCTCCCATGTTCCGAAGTTGTCAAGGAATAGTGACGGGCACGGACGTTTTCGAATCCAAACCGTGGGTGATCCAGGCATGAATACCGCGATGTTCCGTCTTGAAAGCGTTTCCCTTGCCTTTCGCCCGGGCCGTTTCCTGTTCAGGAACGTGACCCTTGAGGTTGCCTGCGGGGATGTGGCGCTGCTACAGGGCCCTTCAGGATGCGGCAAGTCAAGTTTCCTGAAACTGCTGAACCGCATTCAAGAACCCTCGGAAGGCAAAATCTTTTTCGAGGGACGATCCGTCGATCATTTCCCTGTGACAGAGCTGCGCCGTCGCGTTTCATACCTCCATCAGTCGCCGGTTTTGTTGAAAGGATCGGTAGGGGAGAATTTGCGACTCCCCTTCAGCCTCCGGGCCTCGGGTCGCAAAAATGCTCCGGGTGAGGCCGAACTCCGGCAGTGGCTCGAACGGTACCTGCTCTCGGAAGTGTCCTTGGAAGATGCGGCCGAGAACTGCTCCGTGGGTCAAAAACAACGACTTTGCCTGATCCGGGCCCTACTCCTGAATCCGGAGGTGCTGCTGCTGGACGAGCCGACGTCCGCTTTGGATGAGGAGTCCGCCTCCATCGTGGAACGTGAAATCGTCCGGGCGAACCGGGAGACGGGCGTCTCCGTTTTCTGGGTGACGCATCATCCCGTAAATCTTCCCACGGCCGTTCCCGTACGTCGATTCAAAATCACGTCCCAGACCGTCTCAGAGGGGTAACTGATGGGCGCTGTTGACATAGGACCGCTGCAACTGGGCCTGTGTGTGGTGTTCGTGCTGTGTTCCGGCCTATGTTCGCTGGCGTTGAAACTGAAGCTCGAGCGGGACCTGATGATCGGAGCCGTGCGAACGTTCGCCCAGCTATATCTCATGGGTTATGTCCTGCGCTTTGTATTCGGCCTCTCGCAAGCGTGGCCCGTACTGATCATCTTCTGCGGCATGATCTTTTTCGCCGCCTGGACCATTCGTGGAAGGATCGAAGAAAGGACGGTCCCTTTCTTTCAATCCACCCTGGTGTCCATGCTCGTCACCTACGTGGTGGTCACCGTCACGGTAACCGGGGTGATCGTCCAGGCCAAACCGTGGTATCTGCCCCAGTACTTCATACCCCTCGGAGGCATGGTGGTCGGAAATTCGATGAACGCCATCGCCGTGGCGCTGGACCGGCTGTTTTCCGAGTTGAGAAACCGGAGGGCGGAGGTGGAAATGATGCTGTGCCTGGGAGCGGACTATCGGGAAGCCACCCAGAGCATCATGGCAAACGCGGTTCGCGCCGGTATGATTCCGTCCATCAACGCCATGATGGGGGTGGGCATCGTATTTCTACCCGGCATGATGACGGGACAAATCCTGGCCGGCTCGGACCCGGTGTTAGCCATCAAGTACCAGATCGTAGTAATGCTCATGCTCACCGCATCCACGGCCCTCGGCAGCGTGGTCGTGGTGTGGCTGGCCCGGAAAAACTGTTTTACTCACGCGCAACAGCTCAAACTGGGGGAATAAGCCGGCATCAGCCGCAGCTTTGATGACGTTCATGTCTCCGTTGAGGCGGCTCTCATAGAGCCCTCATCCACTCCGGCTTCAGCTCAACCTCCCCGACCAGTGCGCGATCGATCAAGGCCAACGTCTTCTCCCTGTCTTGCGGAAGCCGAGCTTTGACGGGCAGATAGTTCGAGGCGTGGTTCGAGAAGAAAAGTCCGCCCGTCAGATGCGTGTGGGCGATCATCTCGCGCAGTTCCGTCAAGAAACCGTTTACATCCGGAATTTCGAAAGCCCCTCGCTGCTGTTCTTCCCACAGTTCCGTTCCGGGAATGACAATGACGGTGAGGGCCCCAACGTAATCCGGATCCATTTCAGTCAATAACGCCCCGGTGGCCCTTGCATGCTCGAGAGACCGCGACCTGCCGGCGATACCCAATAACACGGTTACACTGAGCTTGATACCGGCCCGCTTGAGCCTTTGTCCCTGTTCGATCAGAGTTTCAGGAGTCGAGCCTTTCTGGATCCGTTTCAGGGTATCCCCGTCCCCGCTCTCCACACCGTAATAGGCGATGCCCAGTCCCTTACCGCGAAGCTCGTTCAATTCCTCATCCGTTTTCATGCGAACGGATTTGGCATTGGCGTACAAGCCCACACGCCGGACCCAGGGAAGCATTTCCCGAATGTTGTCCAGAAGCCGGACCAACCGCTCCTGCGGCATGATGAGGGCGTCCCCGTCCATGATGAACAGCCGGTCCTGGCGCTTGCAGTAGTGGGAAGCGAACCGAAGATCGCTCATCAACGTTTCATTGTCTTTGATGCGGAACCGTTTGTCTTTGTACGTAACACAAAACGTGCATATGTTATGGCTGCAGCCCACGGTGGCCTGCAGCAGAATGCTGTTCGCCTCGCTCGGGGGACGGATCAGCATCCCTTCATAGTGCATTCCGTCGGGAATGGTCTCCATTCAGTGAAATCCTTTCTCGCAAGAACGGCGTTTCTTGAGTCTCTGAAAAACTAAGACTTGTCCTAGGATAATGCAAGTCGGCCTCTTCCTTCAACCGGCTCTCCGGCATCCGTCACCGTCTTGTTGAAGTATCCGATGGTCAGCCCTGGAAACGCGTCCCGGATTCGCTCATAGGCGGTCCGTATTCCTACTGCTTTTTGGTTTGATCGAGGCATATGGTTCAGATACAGACCGGGGTCTATACACAGATTCTTGAAATGAACGAAATGACCCCCCGTATCCCTCAGGAGCTGTTCGAGGGCTTGAATTTCGGCTTCGTCGTCGGTAATTCCAGGGAAGATCAGGTAGTTGATCATTGTGAACCGCTGCCTTTCAACGCTGAGTTTCAAAGAACTCACGACGTCCTGAAACGAATACCCCTTGGGACGATAGTAAGCATGGTAGAGATCCGACCTCGCGCTGTTCAGGCTGATTCGGATCGAGTCCAATCCGGCGTCCATGATGCCGGCCACCCGGTCGGGCCAACTGCCGTTCGTGTTTAGATTGATAGTCCCTTTCGATGTTTGCCTTCGCATGGCGGACACCGACTCGGCAATCAGTTTGCTTTCCGTGAGCGGTTCGCCTTCGCATCCCTGCCCGAAACTGACAATGGCATTCTCGGCACCCTCTAGATGAGGTACGGCCAGGTCCAGCACGTTGCCGACCGTGGGGCGGAATGAAATCCTGTCGTGGGAAGCCACGCAGGAACTGCCTTCCTCCTGCCGGGAAAGACAGCCCAGGCATCGGGCATTGCACGTTCGGCTCACCGGAAGGGGAGCCTCCCAACGCTTGAGAAACAGGTTCTTTGCGGCAAAACAGTGGTTGTTTACCGCGCAGTTTCTGACGTGATCCAGAAGGGGATTCGTTCCCTCCCGCGCC
Source organism: Deltaproteobacteria bacterium (assembly GCA_016208165.1). Classification (NCBI taxonomy): domain Bacteria; kingdom Pseudomonadati; phylum Myxococcota; class Myxococcia; species Deltaproteobacteria bacterium. The sequence goes on along the minus strand of JACQYL010000001.1, from coordinate 818 downwards.
TCCATACGTTCAAGAGCCGACATCAGGTCGCGGTCATCGTAGTTTCGAGGATCCCAGGCGGGATTGTGTTCCACCAGAAAGGCCGAGGCGCAAAAGCCCGATTCGTCCATTCCCACGGCCGTGTAAGCCCATAGAGGAAGCATGGGGCCTTTCGATGTGTACCGGGCGGCAGGGAGGAGTGTTCTCGCGTAGCCGGGCTCCGGAAACGCCGCCACCGCATGGCATCGGATCCGCCGTTTTCCGAGTTTGACTTCTTCCACCACCCTCATTTTCCCGCTCCGGGGGTCGTAACCCACCGGCGGCCGTCCGGGCAGAAAGAACAGCTTGCTGAATTCAGGTAAATCCGTTAGATCCTCGCGCCTCGGCAATACATTGCCGCGTCCGTCAAATCCGGCCATTTCCATGTACGGGTGATCGTATATTCGGCCCTGATCGTCGGCGAACAGCATTTTCGGCCGCTCGGTTTGAGCCATGAATGTGCCTCCGTTTACACCGTATTTGGGGGAATCCCCGGAAGTCGTCTGGGGGGAACGCCTCGGAGGAAACACGAAACGGGTTACGAACCACTGCCCAACAGTTGCGGCGGCCCATGACGGAGTAGCCCCTGCGCGCTCGCCGACTCAACTGACCGCGTGGTCCCGGAGCGCCCGCCTCCGGCGGAGTGGAGCTTGCCTGAACAGTTCCGATGGGGGCAGGGGTTTTCCCGTCGCCGGCCTCTTCATATGCAACCGGCAAAACCCGTTTTCATTCGCCAGGTTTGGCGGACTTACCTCCTCCTTCGTCGCAATCGTCTTCACCGGAAGGAGAGGTCTCTCTCC